>DAOVTJ010000179.1 GCA_030633165.1 Thiomargarita sp.
AACACTTATGCTTAAACTCAAATTTGTCACACTTTGGTCGCCGATTATTAAAACATAATCAAAGTGTAATTGCAAACACTTTTTTAAGATATCTTTTACTCAAAAAACAATGTTTTTTAACTAAAGCGTTGAAAAATAACATATTATTATTTTTCATTTATTTTACATTTTTTTTTAGCTAAAATTTAGTATTTTGTAACGCATTGATTTAACTATATATTTATTTTTAGTGAAAGTGATTTTTTTCATCTTATCAGTTCTCAAAAACAAATAGACTAAACTCAAGGCTAAAATATTTCTAATTTAGCCTTGAGCATATCCTATCGCCGCAAATTTCTTAACATCAATGCCAAACTATCCCGCATTGGCATAAGCAAATACTTCTCAGCATCATCATGCCATGCAGGGAAAAATATTTGACGTCCCTCTTTATCCAGGCGACATCCCCCAGCCTTATCTTGATAAAAGTGCTTAGGGCTTAATAAACCCTCTTGTACCTTTTGCCAAATCCATTGATCAATCCAAGGACGTAAAGGCTCTAATACATCTAAAACCAATGAGGGACGATTGCTTTCTGGTACATGCAAGAAACCAAGATTGAGATCTAAACCATAAATCCCAATCATTTGTCCCACATAATTGCCCGCCATTGTATAACTTAATGACAACAAAGCATTGACAGGATCACGTGGCGGACGACGGTTGCGAACCTTAAAACCCCACTTTTTATGCCACAAAGTACGCCATTGTGCAAAATACTCTTTAGCAACACTCCCCTCTATGCCCAAAAGTATCGCATGAGTAGATGCTTTTTGTGCACGTGCTATTGCTTGTTCAAAATCACCCGTCAAATCATGACGACCAAGCCACAAAGATTGCGCCCCTATTTTCGCCACCACCACTTTTCGTGCAATGGACAAGCGAGTTGATTCATTAAAATAAGCACTATATTGTGCCATACGTAATTTCAAATTACTATTAACATAGGGAAATAAATTAATACTATTTCCTTTACGACGGCTAGGTATTAATATAATACTGACTTGAGCCGTTTCACAAGCATACAACACCGCTGAAGAAATATTAATCTCTTCAGTGATCAAAATGCGAGATAAAGCATATAATCCTATACGATGTTCCTCGCCATCAGGATAACGTAGACAAACCGCTTTAGTATTGCGGCTAATACTTAAATCTGCCCCGTAGCGTTCAACAAATAAAGTCATTGCACCCATAAATTTTCTCAAAATGGCAGTTTAGAAACCCGAATCCGTCCAGGTACAAATTTTTGGTCAGTCTCCCCAATTTTTGACAAAGCCTGTTTATCCTTAAACCAAGACAACATATTTTGCCAATATGAACTATTACCCAATACAAATTGTCGCTTTGGGCAGTTGGGTAAACGCTGACCTCTAAATTTATGAAGAAATGAAGACCGAATGACTTGTGTTTCACTATTTAATGTCAAACCCAATTTTTTCAACGGCTTATCAAGTAAATCTAATGCATTCTCAGCCCCCGTTTTTTCTTCTGCGAATACAATTACATCATCTGCAACACGTACAGCAGGAATTTGCCTGTTTTGCAACAAAATATCAAACAAATACAAATGTACCTCCTGCAAAAATGGTGTCAATAACATACCAGGTGGCAAACCACAGCCCTTTTTAGTCTCATCAGGCTGTTCGATAAGCGCACGTATAATATTAACTAATGCCTTGTCTCCACAAATTTTTTGTAGATTTTTCAGCACGATTTCATAAGGAATCGTTTCTAAACAATCCTTAATATTTGCCATACCAAGCCAAATATAGCCCTCTTCAACCCATTCACGTACCATAGCTAAACAGTACAACTCTTTAGACTGACAGCTACTGGCAAATTCGCAAATGGGTTCCAAAATTTCTAAAATAGCATGTTGAACCATTTGATCACGTAGCGTTGAACGGCATAAGACGCCTTTAGCAAGCACATTTCGGCAACACATGGGTTCTGGACGGTAAGTTCCTGCTAACAGCTCTTGGGACAAAATTCCAACATGTTGAATCAAATCCTTTTGCATTGCCTCTCTTGACAAATCAGCGCACCAAATTTTATGATTTTGATGAACCTGTTGCCAAGCCCGATTAAGGACAGCAGGTGAAGCAACTTTGCTCAAATATTTACTCATCTTATTTTATCCAATTTAATAAACGTTGCCATATAGAAGAATTAGTCGGTGGTGTTTGGTTAAGCATCATTTCAGGAATAGCAGGCTTATCTTCACTTAAAAACCAGACATCCCGAACATGTGCTAAATTATAGAGACGTAAATCATCATCACCACTCATTTCCTTTTTGATATTTTCCAGTAATGAAATCAAACCTTTACCCTTACCACGATATAAATAAACAGAACGTTGTAAATAAACGGTACGTTTAGCTGTTAAGCGTTGAATACGTCGTAAACGTTTAGGATCACGAATGTCATAACAAACCAGATAGTCACCTGTTTGTAACAACTTAGGCATTGAGGCAGCTTGCGCTTTACCCAATATCGGTGTTGACTTTGGATTAACACGTATTTGATAAATCGGACTCGACTTGCGTTGATCCAAACGACAAACCAACAAACTATCATCCTGACGATCAATCAAATCCAAAAGTTCTACCGATAAATCACGCATTTGAAAAGGGCGTAACCACGTTTCATGTACAGAATATTGTCCATCAACCCGCCACCGTTTAAGACATTTAAGAACGACTTTACGGCGTTCATCATTAGTGATATCATAGGCAAACACATAAGGAAATGTCAGACGAGGGATTCTCATGCTTGAAACCTTGGCTTACTATTGGGTAAACGTTTTCCTAAAAAACGATATCTCCTTGAAGAACGAATAACCTGCGTCTTATCTGGATGTAACTCTAAACCCAGTTTTTTCAAAGGTTTTTCAGCTAATTGTAAAGCCTCATGCGCTTGAGACTCCGATTTTGCAAATAAAATAAAATCATCAGCAAAACGCACAAAAGGGATTTTTTTAGATTGAAGAAAACAATCAAAATGATGTAAATGTAAATTACACAAAAAAGGTGATAACACCATACCTTGTGGTAATCCCTTACCTTTACCTGCTAACCGAAATTTATTCGATTGACTCTCAATGCAATAACGCACAAGCGTGATTAAATCTTTATCACCACATAATTTATACAAACTTTTTAACACTTGCTCATAAGGAATATTATCAAAACACCCCTTGATATCTGCATCACCAAGCCAAACATAATCTTTACGAACCCATTCACGTACTTTAGCTAAAGCCATATCTAATGTATACTGAGGACGAAAACCAAAACTAGACTCATGAAAAATAGCCTCTCCAAGGGGTTCTAACACAGTTAAAATTGCACGTTGTACCAACTTATCGCGCCCAAATGATGCACATAACAGACGTTTATTACCATCAGCTTTATCAACTTCATAACAACGCATTCTTTCGGGACGATATTGCTTAGATAACAATTGTTCAGATAACTCACCAATATGACAAATAATATTTTTTTGCATATCATCAACAGATAAATTCCGACGCCAAGGTCCACGATCTTTATGCAAATAATGCCAAGCATGGTTGAGAACTGGAGGAGAAGCAGCTTTTTCGAGATATTTACCCATAATAATTTCGCCTGAGTTTAAAAGTAGCTAACATTATGAGATATTTTGGGTGAATTTATAAAAATGGCCAATTTGCAGGAAAAACGAGATAATAAACATGCACAAAAAACAACATATTCTTTTTTCAGTCGCAGGCATGTCACCCGCGATAATCACCGAAACACTCTTTGGACTACAAGAAAAGGGAATAAAAAGCGGTGAAGTTCATCTATTGACTACTTCTCATGGTAAAAAGAGTATGCAAGTCTTACTCAGACAAATTCCACTCTTTAATGAAATGTATCATACAAACTGGGAAATTAACTCAGAATGGATTGAAGAATTACTAGATTCTCATAAAAAACCTCTAGCTGATTTACGCACCTTTTCACATAATGAAACTGCTGCTAATGCCATTGTAGATCGAATACGTGATTGGACAGAGCACGACAATATTGTGCTACATGCCTCTGTTGCTGGCGGACGTAAAACCATGGGGATTTATTTAACCCAAGCGATGAGTTGGCTTGCGCGTCCAGAAGATGATTTATCACATGTTTTAGTTTCAGAAGAATTTGAAAGAGATCGTGATTTTTACTTTCCAGATAAAAATAACTCAAAACATAAAAATATCATTGCTTTTGCCGAAGTTCCCTTTGTGCATCTTCAAATCCCTCCACTACTCCAAAAAGAGAAAACTTATTCAGAATGCGTCAAATTATCAGAAATATATTTAAAAGATATTTCTGATGGACAAGGAAAATTAGTCCTAGATTTGAATCAACACACATTATCCATTGAAAAGACTTGTCAATTTAAAATGCAACCTTTAAGTATCGCCTTATTTTGTTTTTTAGTAAAATATGCCAATCTTGCTAAAGAACAAGAACCCTTTTATCTAAAGCAAGCCTTTGATTACCGCGATAAACTGATAAAGTGTTTAGAAAATGCAAACTTGAGTTCTCGTGATTCAGGTTTATCAGGCTTGATTTTTAAGTCAAATGAATTACCTCAAAATTGGGAAAAAGAAGGGGCGCATGAGGAAATACGTCAAAAACGTCAAAAAAATTTAAACAATGCCTTTGGAAAATTACACCAAGATTTCAAAAAAATATGGTCTAATGCGAGTTTTCAAGTCTTCAAAGGCAATAAAAAGGATGAGAAAGGAGGCAGTCGTTGGGTTGAAATTGCAGATGAGAGGATAAAAATTATTGAAGATAGCTTTTAAGAACTATTCTTATTGAATTCTATAAAAATGGTGGGCAAGCGGGGGATAGATCATTCCATTTTCAAAACTCATGCTGCCCCGCTTACCCACCCTACATTTAAACATTTAAAATATTCAAACAAAAAAATGGTATTGTAGGCAAGGGTTTATCTTGCCCACCATTTCTAAGTTTCGCCCAAAACCGCTTTAATCTTTTGTACTTTCTCTTTTTGTTTCTTGGGCAGTTTACCTTTCCATTTATTAATGGAACTGTAAAATTCCTTTAATTTCAACGCAATTATCTTGGAATCTTCAGCAACTTTCATTTTTTCAATCCATTTAGTTGCATTTGTTTCAGCGACTTGTTGATTCTTTTCCATAATCAACTCTTGGTGTAATTCTTTTTCAATTTCAGAAGAAAATTGTTGTGCATTTTTATCTGCTGTAGTCTGTTTTACCTGTTCATCATGCAATTTCTGCTGTTTATTTTTTTCGCGCAATTCTTCCATTATGCGTTCTTGTTTTGTCAAACGCTTAAACAAGGTTTTATCCTTGACACCTGTATATCTTTGATAGGGAGGTAA
>DAOVTJ010000008.1 GCA_030633165.1 Thiomargarita sp.
ATGATAATCGTGGTTCTATTTCACAAGCTGTCGCAATTTGTTTTGACCATTCTTCATAAGTTAGGTCTAATAAAGGTAAATCCAATAACCACTCCCCGGGATAGTCAATGATATCCACGTATAAGGTGTTAATAGGGCTAACATGTTTGAGCAAAGGTTTTTTTGAGAGATAACGAATAGCTAGCCTAATTTCGCTAATACCATTAGTTGCTTGAGGCCAAGTAGGCGGATCACCGCATAATTGTTCAATGGCGAGATCGTAGCGAAAAGAGGGGATATGCATGTCGGGTTGTGGCATAGCCTTTGTACCGCGTAATCGTCCGCTGTTGACGATTTGGAAAAATGGTAAGTGTGTATTCTGTAACCCGTGCAATAATTGATGCACAAGAGAGGTAATAAAAACGGTTTTACCACTACGACTTAACCCAGTGACTGCCAATTTGACTTGTCTATCAAGGGAACGATTAATTTGTTCACCTAGGTGTTTTTTTAATAGCATTAGTTATTATTGATATTATCATCTACAGACAAAATTATTTATTAGTTTAAAGAGTGTTTGTGTGCAACTCAAGAGGATAAATTGTTGTTTTATCATTGGGAAGGTGAAAACTTAGTATTATTTTTGCATGTACAACCCCGTGCAAGTAAAGCAAGCATCGTTGGCATGTACAGGGATAGGCTCAAAGTGAAAATTACTTCTGCTCCTGTCGATGGGCAAGCGAATGCTGATATGTGTAAACTATTTTCCAAAGTGTTTGGTGTGGCTAAGTCGAGGATTATTATACAAAGTGGTCATAATAGCCGTGAAAAATGTGTGTTAATTCAGTCACCAAAAAAATTACCAGATATTATAACTGATAATCAGTTGGTTTTAAAACCATACGATTTAAGGTAAAATGATTTTTTAAACTTAATAAATGGAGATTTTTTAGATGCGTTTAATCCTGTTGGGTGGCCCAGGTGCGGGCAAAGGTACTCAAGCCAATTATCTCAAAGACAAATATGGGATTCCACAAATATCTACAGGAGATATGTTACGTGCTGCTGTTAAGGCAGGAACGGCTTTGGGCGTGGCGGCTAAAAAAATAATGGATGCAGGGGGGCTTGTTTCAGATGAAATTATTATTGGTTTGGTGACTGAACGTGTTAAAGAGTCAGATTGTGATAATGGCTTTTTATTTGATGGTTTTCCACGTACTATTCCCCAAGCTGATGCGATGAAAAGTTCTGGTGTCAATATTGACTATGTTGTTGAAATTGCTGTTGAGGACGAGGAAATTGTCAAGCGTATGGGTGGACGTCGTGTACATTTGGCTTCAGGGCGCACTTATCATATTATGTACAATCCGCCTAAAGTGGAAGGGAAAGATGATGAAACTGGTGAAGATTTGATCATACGTGCCGATGATGAAGAAGAAACTGTCAGAAAACGTCTTCAAGTGTATCACGATCAAACTGAACCATTGGTGGCTTATTATTCAAAATGGGCAGATTCTGGAGAAGTCAATGGTCCAAAATATGTCCGTATTAATGGTATTGGCAAGGTGGATGAGATTAGAGATGCTATTTTCAAAGTACTTAGTTAATCGACAATGATCTGAGAAACCGAGTTTTTTGAAAAAACTTGGTTTCTCAAAAATAATTAAAATTGAGCAATAAATGAGTAAGAAATACCTCGATCGGATTCAAGCGGTATTTCATTTAAATCACGGTAAACATAGGCTGGAAAAGTGACTTGCGTATCAAAAAGATTTTGAACAGAAAAGACATGTTTTAGTTGAAGAGATTTGTACTTATGTTGATAAGCTAAATTAAAATCGACTATAACAGAATCTTCTATTGTTTCATGCGGTCCATTCATAGCATCCATATAGTTTCCAATGAGAGATAGACCAAATCCACCAATCGTTTTATGAATACCTGCTGATGCTGTGAATTCTGGTACATACTTAAAATTATAGTGATCCGTTCCTTCTAATCGATCACCATCATCACCGTGAACATAATCAAAATTGAGATAAATATTGGCAAATTTTGGATTTAGGTATTTAAATTCAATTTCTAATCCTTTGGCGGTAAATTCATCACCGTTCGTATAGACATTCCTATTATTAAGAACAGTGCCATCTTCTAGGGTAACATCCCCTGTGATGCGGTGTATTTTGTTCTTGTAAATGGAATAGTAAGCTAAGGCTTGTATATAGAAATAACCTTGAGTGTGTTGGTAGGCTAATTCAAATGTATCCGCTGTTTCAGGATTAAGATTTTGCGTACCAAATACTGTTTGAGTCGGTGTAATGAAATACAATTCAAACAAACTTGGTGTCCGAAAGGATTGCCCAGCAATAAATTTTAGCGTATTTTTTTTGTCTATAAAATATGCAATTGTCCCACGAGAGGATACATTTTTTCCGAAATTTTCATTTTCTGTAAATCGACTGCCTAAGACAAATCGCCAGGATGTGGCGGGGTTCCAATCAAGTTGGGCGTATCCAGAATATTCATAAACACTTCTATTGGAAAGATTATTTTCAGCTAGAATCGTATTGGTGGAACATTGGATAATATTATAATCCTTTCTTCTTCCCACATCTTAACTGCCACCAATTGCAAATCTTAAATTATCTGAAAAGGAGAAAATATTACGGAGATTACCACCAATGCGGGTTCCTAAGACATTTGCACGTATATCATCATCAACTGAACGAGAAAAATTACGCTCATTGTTATCATAAAAGAGTTGTAACTGGCTATAATATTTATCACTCCAAGTGCGAGAAAAGGTATATCCAAGAAGGATACCATCAACATCGTGATTATTCCCAGCACCGCTTGCATAACTTTGACCCGCTCCTTCAAACCCTCCTTCATCATTTTGGAAGGCATTAACTAGAAAGGAATGTTCTTCAGATTCGATTAGAAGACTGGCGTTTAGGCTATCGACATAATCATCAATATTTCCGTTGACGCCTGCTGTATCTGTATGATTATAAGATGTTCTTTGTCCCCGTTCTTGATTAACTGCTGCAAAGATTGAAACTCCATTTTCAGATTGATACTGATAATTAGTACCAACAGTATGAGCACCTTTATTGCCGATGCCAAGATGAATTTCTCCAGCTGCGGATTCACGTAAAACAATGTTGATAGCTCCTGTATAGGCTTGAGAGCCATAAATAACAGATGCTGGTCCTCTTAGCACTTCTATGCGTTCAACATCATGAATACTCACTCTGTTTAGGTTACCTTCACCACTAATTGCATGCCAACTGGGTACATTATTAATCATTACTAGTACTTTATTGGCATAATGATCTTGAAGGACACCACGCACAGTAGGCACTTGTTGTTTAAAAGCTGTCCGATAAACTTGAATACCAGCTAGTGTTTCTACTGCGGCAGAGATTGAAGAAAAATTGTAATCTTCAATCATTTTACGATCAATAACAGTCACAGTAGAAGGGCTTTGTAAAGAGGTTTCTGCTTTAGTGGAAGCGACATTAACTTTCAATTCTAAATAACTTTCCAAACGTAGAAAACGTAATTCATCTTGTAATTCCGTATCTTTTTCAAAGCTAGAAAAATCATGTTCTTGGGCTTTTAGCCCCCCTGCCAATAAAAGGAGCAACCCTGCAATAATGGCGGGTATGTGTGATGGCATATTTTTTTTCATTAAAATCATGTTCGATGTGATAATAGGAACGGGCTAAATATGGGTGTATTGCTGATATTAACATACTCACTGTTCGGAATTAAAGCATAGAATCCTGCAATATTAGTTTCTAATCACTCTATATTGCAGGAAGATGAGAATTACTTTACTTCTTGTAACTGTTGAATCATGTCATCAATTGATATTTTTTCCTTAAATTTTTGCCAAAGTGCCTTGCTTTGGATAGTTTTCGCCTCTTTTTCCGCTGCTTTAGTAATAGATGTAATCACTTGTTTTGAGTCCATAGTCACCAAACAGTACAATTTACCTTTCGGACTAGTTGCGTTTTTTATTAGCCTAGTAGCTGGAAGTGTAACTTTACTACCCATTCTCTGTGAGATTTGAAGCATCATTTCTTTATCATCATTATCGGTGCTTTCCGCATACTGCTTTAACATGCCATCGACTGTTGTTCTTAGTCTTTGTGCCAGTTCCATACGCGCAGTAGCCATGCAAATATGTTTTGCAACAAAGCCATTACTCTTTTTACTTGTACCAAGTGCCGATAATTCAGCACCTTCTACGCTGAGTGGATTGCATATCCAATCAGGTGCTTGGGCGGTTGGGTCATCTGGATAGGTGCACGTCATCGGTGGTGGAACCTCTGCCTTTTGTGCGCCAGTGCAACCAATAAGCATCATTGTGCCTAATACTGTTATCAACCCAACAAAAAACTTTTTAACATGTTGATTTTTTATCATCAAAATTTAATTACCTTTGGGTTTGTTTTCTTAAATTGGGGCATTACCATTCCAGCACGTGCATTAATAAAGGTCGGATCAGTGATCATATAACGCCGCCCCTGATAGCGGATGCTCATCCCATTCACTTTTCCATTGAAGCGTACAGCTGTAGCAATATGACCTGGATAGTCAAGTCCTATAACTTCCAAACCGAGTAAATTTTTTACTAACCATGCAAAAAGTATCGAACGATCTTCACAATCAGAATAGGGATAAAAAAGTGTTTCTTCAGGAAAAAGATAATTTTCTTCACCAAATTGGGCTTTATCAGTTTTATATTCAAAGGCGGTTTGAACAAAACCTAATAGCAAATTGATAGCATCTAACTCTGACTTACCTATTACTAAAGGTTTGAGGCGTTCTAATAATTGTTTACTTGTCTTAGGCTGGATAACAGAGCTAAAGTACATGCTAATATCTAGTTGTGGATAGGTGCGGAAGAATTCTACTGTTTGCTTGTCATAGTTTATTTTCAAGTGATGACTTTTTCCGCCATAGCGAAAAGTTAAGTGTTTTGTTTCATATTGCGGCAGGGTAGCAAGAGCAGTAGATAAGCGCATATCCAAGACTTTGGTTGCCCTTGGATAGTGAGCATCGTAGGTATAAACTTGTCCTAATTGTTGACCACGACTCCCATCAAGATGAATGGCATAATAGCGTTTTTTGTCAAAAGTGAAGAAAGAAACGCCATAAAGTGCCTGTTTAGTGGGCATAAGTAAATAAACTTTATTTTTATCGTATGCGATTCGTGCCTGATAACCGCCTTTAGTGAGGAGAAACCAGGTAATGAGTGTTTGTTCAGTTGGGCGGTTAGGGTGGAGCCTTTTGACGAGTTGGTGAATTAGTAGTACATAAGCCCAATCATTAAGCCGCAAGGCAGTATGTTGTTTTTTTAGTTGTAGTAATAATGGTTTATAATCAGCTTTACTCAAATTAGCCCAGTAGTTGCTAATAGTTTTTTTATTTATATTACGTCCAAAGCGTGTTTTAAAGGCGCTTTCATAAGGAAATTGTAGCCGATGACCATAAAAAAGGGTATTAATACTTTTTCCTTTAGGCGGTTTAACTATAACAGGTGGTCGAATGATTTGTACAGGTTTTAAAACTGGCGGTTTGATTCGTGGCAAATGGTGAGTTGGTTTTGGCAACGGTTTGAGTTTCGCGATTGGAAGAAGTTTTGGTTTTGGTTTATTGTCCCGTTTACTGCCTTGCCGTAATTGCATTTTTCGCCATCTTTTTTTTAAAAAGCTGGTAAATTCTCTATCTCGTTCATCTTTGAATGTTTGAAAACTTTGCTGCTGTATTATTTGCCATTGGGCAAAATCATCATTGGCAAAAATGATAGGAGAACTCACTAACATTATGCCTATTAGTCCAAGTATTTGTATTTTGTTCATTGCAGATACTTCAATTGATTTTTCGCGCGAGGATTTAATTTAGGCGGAGTTTTGAGGAATAATATGAGAAGAAGCAACACAGTAATAACTTGAATTGTGACAAAATATCACATCAAATTATTCCTGTGTTGAATAGAAATTTACTTTTCCTCTAATTTTCGTGTCATCTCATCAATTGACATCTTAGCCTGGAATTTTTGCCAAAGTGCTTGCTCATTGCCTTTACTAGTTTTGGCAGCTTGTGTTGCTGCTTGCCTAATAGCTTTCCCTCTACTTATTTCCATCGCCACCAAACAATACATTGTCCCATTCGGGCTAGTTGCGATTCGTTTTGAATTCGTACCAACAAGGGTTGCTCTAGTTAGCTGTTCGGTCACTGCTTTTGACATTTGATCCATTGTTTCTCGATCATCACTACCTGTACTTTCAGCATATTGTTGAAACATGCCATCAACAGATGTTTTTAACATTTGTGCCATTTCCAAACGTGCTGATCCAAGACATTGTTGTTTTGTGAGAAACATACTGCTGCTTTTACCTGAGCCAACAGCCGTAAAATCAGCCCCTGTTGCGATTGAGGGATTACATATCCATTCAGGTGCTGCAGTGCTTGGAGCATCTGGATAGACACAAACCTCAGGTGCTGGTAGCTTCTCTTCTTTGACAGTTTCACTGCAACTAATAAGCAGTGTTGTTGCCACAGGAATGATGAAAGCAAAAATATATTTTTTAACGTGTTGTTTCTTAATCATTTTGTAACCCTTAAATTATGTTGATAATATTTCGTAAAATTTGAATGGCGCTGTTTTAGTTTATTTCCTTCAACCACACGCAGGTTTTATTCCCAGAACGACTGATCCATTTATCATAAGTATCAGCTTTAATGGTGACATGAGTACCTTGGTTTGTCTGTATTTCAGCATTGATTTGACTATGGATACTTCCTGCTTCTTCTTTCACTTCCATTCTCAAAATACTCTCAATCTCTATTCCCTTTCGCATCGCAAATTCATGTAGGGCTTGAGCATTTGCCTCTTTTGTTTGATTAAAAGTATTAATATTTTGGCTACACCCAACACTACCCCCCCCACAATTAGGTGCTGCTATTTGTGATCTTGCCCAATAGGGTTGTTTATTGTCTATTGAACTACTGGCACATTTGTCTGGCTTTATTGGGCAACCTGTAGCAAAAAAACAGAAAAGAAAGATTATTGTCATTCGATATACGTTAGCTGGCATCATTTCTTCCTTACAATGTCATTGTAAATAAAGTATTTACCTAAAATGTATTTCTGTCAAGTAAGCCAAGTTTTTTTCGCAAAATTTGCTTTATGTGACTCTACTGCCATAACTTAATAGTATTATCATAGCTTGCAGAAACGAGTGTATGCCCATCTGGACTGAAAGCAACTGCATTCACAAAGCTATCATGTCCTTCTAAAATACACATTTCATGATCACTATTAATTTCCCACAATCTAATGCTATTATCACAACTGGCAGAAGCGAGAATACGTCCATTAGGGTGGAAAGCGAGAGATGATACAGCATGCCGATGTCCATGTAAACTACCCAGGGCATTGCCTGTGCTCACATCCCATATTTTTATACTGCTATCTTTGCTCCCTGATACTAGGGTACATCCATCTGGACTGAAGGCGAGAGAACTGATGGGAAGATAATGTTTTTTAAAGGTGTATCGTATTGTGCCTGTACTGACATCCCACAGTTTAATTGTGTTATTCGTACCACCAGTTGCTATCATGCGTCCATCTGGACTGAAAACAACAACATTAAAGCCTTCTATGGTAAAAAGTTTTTTACCCTGATGTAAATCCCATAAACGGATACTTGTATCATTTGCTGAGGCAAGAAGGCGTCCATCAGGACTAAAGGCAACAAAATTGACCCATAAGCCTTCCCCTTTTAAAGTACGAAAAACTTTACCAGTACGCATACGCCACAATTTGATTGTATTATCATCCCCTGCTGATGCAAGAGTCTGTCCGTCAGGACTAAAGGCAACAGTTATTACAGGAGTCTTATGCCCTTTGTGCCACCATCCGTTTTTCAAGGTGCAACGATACTTGCCTGTACTCACATCCCATAATTTTATAGTATTATCTTCACTTCCTGAAGCAATGATGCTTCCGTCAGGACTAAAGGCGACAGAATTTACCCAATCTTTATGCCCTTGCAAAGTATGTACATTATGATTTTCAGGAATTTTATCTAATGAACCAGCATTGTTATATTGACAATCAAATCGTTGGGCTACAATATCGTATGTTTGACTATATTTGTTTTGATTGCTTTCAATAATGCCACTGACATTATAGCAAAAATTGTGATTCATATAGAATTTCTTTATAATAGAAATTAGACTTTCTAACATCTCACGACTCCTGTGTTCTAATTTATCTCTTCTAATTAATAACATTTTGTAGTATTAATGAATAGAGCTTTAATTTTTAAAATTATATTATAATTTGTATATAAAAGTAAAGCTTATGTTAGAAAGTTAAAGATAATTATTAATGTTAATAAGTATTAATATTAATTAATACTTAATTAGAAATCCAAATCAAACTTGCCATCCGTCCTGTGATCTTGTTACGTCGATAGGAATAAAAATGTTTTGTATCTGTGTAAGTACAAAAATCGCCCCCAAACACCGCAGAAATGCCTTGATGTGCTAAACGTTGATGGGCAAGCAAGTATAAATCTGCTAGCCAATGCCCATGACCATGAGCAGTAAAAGCTTCAGTCGCTTGGGGTAAAAAATTTATAAAGGATTCACGTACTTCCTCTCCAACTTCAAACGCTTTGGGACCAATGGCTGGTCCTAACCAAACTAAGATTTCTTGAATGGGAATATCCAAATGTTGGATACATGCTTCTAATACACCGCCTACAAGTCCACGCCATCCTGCATGTGCGGCCGCTACACGAGTTCCAGCACGGTTACAAAATAATACAGGTAAACAATCTGCTGTCATGACAATACAAACTTGTCCACATTTTGTGCTAAAGGCTGCATCAGCGGTGCAATGAATATTACTTGAATTGGCTGTTACTGTTTGAATTCCATGAACTTGGTTCAGCCAAACTGGTTGAGAAGGTATTTTGAGATTTTTAATTAATGCAGCCCGATTGGCCAAGACGATTTTAGGGTCATCACCTACATGGTAAGCTAAATTGAGCCCTTTGTAAGGTGCTTGACTATAACCACCAAGACGTGTTGTTGTATAAGCCTTGATTTGTGCTGGTGCTGGCCACTTTGGCGTTATTAATTTAAGCATGTTCTTGTTTATCTTTTTCAAGTGCAGCCAATAAATTTCGCATATCATCAGGTAATGGCGTACTCCATTCCATCATTTCACCGCGAATGGGATGAACTAATCCTAAATATCCTGCATGTAAAGCTTGACGTGGAAATGTTCGTAAGATTTCCTTAAATGTATCACTACTTTTGGGCGGAATCTGCAAGCGTCTCCCATATAAGGGGTCACCTAGCAATGGATAACGTTTATGAGCCATGTGAACACGAATTTGATGTGTGCGCCCTGTTACAAGTTGTACATTAATATAAGTATGAGCTCGATAACGCTGATTAACACGATAATGTGTGATAGCGTGTTTACCATTTTCAACCACCGCCATACGTGTACGTTGTTTTGGATGCCGTCCTATTGGGGCTTCTACTGTGCCTCCTGCAACCAGTACCCCAGTGATGATGGCTTGATATTTTCTGATAAACTCATGTTTTTGCGATTGTGCTACCAAATGTGAATGGGCTGATAGAGAATGTGCTACGACTAATACACCGCTGGTATCCTTATCCAAACGGTGTATAATGCCAGCACGTGGTAATTGTGCTAACTCTGGTGCATGATGTAGCAAGGCATTAACCAATGTGTTATCTTTATTACCTGCCCCTGGATGCACCACTAAGCCTGCTGGCTTATTGACAATTAAAATATCATCATCTTCATATAGTAGAGAGAGGGGTAATACTTGTGCTTGCCAAGAAACTTCTTCGATTAATTGCGCTGTGACTTGTATTTCTTCACCGCCTTTCACTTTATCTTTGCCACGCTGTACTTTGGCATTTGCTAAGACATGTCCATCACGTATCCATTGTTGCAAACGTGATCGCGAATAGTCTGGAAATAATGCAGCTAAGGCTTTATCAAGACGGTACCCTGCCATATCAGGTGGAATTGTCGCATTTAAATTTTTTGTTGTCATGTATTTACTTTTAGCTTATTTATGATAAAACTCAATGAACTCAAAATTGGTATCGTGGGGCTAGGCTACGTTGGACTCCCACTAGCTGTAGAATTTGGTAAACAATATTTGACAATAGGTTTTGATATCAAGGCTACAAGAATTGCAGAACTTAAATTAGGACAAGACAGCACTCGTGAAGTCTTACCTAATGTTTTCAAACAAGCCAAATACCTTAATTTTACTAGCCAAATTGATAATCTAGCAGATTGCAATTTTTATATTATTACTGTCCCTACACCACTGGATTGTCATAAATCTCCTGATTTAAGTTTTCTTGAAAAAGCCACTGAGATGATAGGCAAATTATTAAGTTTTGATAATATAGTCGTTTATGAATCTACAGTCTACCCTGGTGCAACCGAAGAAATTTGTGTCCCGATTTTAGAAAAAATATCCAGTCTGACATTGAATAATGATTTTTTTGTAGGTTATAGTCCTGAACGCATCAATCCTGGTGATAAAATTCACTGTTTGACTAATATTGTTAAAGTGACTTCTGGTTCCACACCAGAGGTTGCTGCATTGATCGATCAAGTTTATTATAGCATTATTCTAGCAGGTACTCACATGGCAAGTAGTATTCGTGTGGCTGAAGCTGCAAAAGTCATTGAAAATACTCAACGGGATGTCAATATTGCATTAGTTAATGAACTTGCTCTAATTTTCAATCGACTTGGCATTGATACCCAAGAGGTGTTGGATGCTGCAGGAAGTAAGTGGAATTTTTTACCCTTCAGACCTGGATTGGTTGGTGGTCATTGCATTGGTGTGGATCCTTACTATTTGACCCAAAAGGCTGAAGATGTGGGTTATCACCCTGAAATGATTTTGGCAGGTCGTCGAATTAATGATGATATGGGAGCTTATATTGCCTCTGCGGTTGTGAAATGCATGATACAAAAACATATTTATGTTGATAAAGCTAATATTTTGATTATGGGTCTGACTTTCAAAGAAAATTGTCCCGATCTTCGTAATACTCGTGTGATAGATATTATTTCTGAACTTCAGGAATATGGAGCGATAGTCCATGTCTATGATCCTTGGGTTAATTTAGAAGAAGCTAAGCAAATGTATAATATAGAATTAGTTCAAAACTTATATCAACAACAATATGATGCCATTGTCATGGCAGTTGCTCATCAGCAATTTTTGGGTATTGAGGATATTCGAGTATTAGGTAAGGCACAGTCTGTTATCTACGATGTAAAATCTGTGTTACCTGCTGATATTGTGGATGATCGGCTATAATTTTTATTATAAAGGATTAAAACAAGATGATTATTGTAACTGGTGGTGCAGGATTTATTGGCAGCAATATTGTTAATGGATTGAATAAGAGAGGACAATCCGAGATTTTGGTAGTCGATAATCTCAAGAAAGGACAAAAATTCAAGAATATTGCTGATTCTCAAATAGCGGATTATGAGGATAAATTGGATTTTATCGCCAATATTCAAGATGGAAAATTGGATAATATGCCAATTGAGGCTATTTTTCACTTAGGGGCATGTTCTGAGACAACGGAATGGGATGGGCGTTATATGATGGGGAATAATTATAATTATTCTAAGTGCTTATTAAATTTTTGTTTAAAGCGTGAGATCCCTTTCATATATGCTTCAAGTGCTTCTGTGTATGGTAAGGGTAAGATTTCTCAAGAAAAACCTGAGTATGAAGCACCATTGAATGTTTATGGGTATTCCAAATTATTGTTTGATCAATATGTACGCCGTATTTTGCCGCAGACAGACACACAAATCGTTGGTTTTCGTTATTTTAATGTTTATGGACCACGTGAACAACACAAAGGAACGATGTCCAGCGTCGCTTTTCACTTGAATAATCAAATCATGGAAAAAGGTAATGTGCGCTTATTTGCAGCTTATGATGACTATGCGGATGGTGAGCAACGTAGGGATTTTGTTTATGTTGGTGATGTCGTTGATGTGAATTTATGGTTTATGGATAATCCTGATAAATCTGGTATTTTTAATGTTGGTACAGGGCGTAGTCAAAGTTTTAATGATGTTGCCAATGCGGTGTTGGCTTGGCATGGGCATGGTGAAATTGAGTATATTCCTTTTCCTGAACATTTGAAGGGATGTTATCAAAGTTTTACTCAAGCCGATATTAATTATTTGCGTAGTGTTGGCTACAATAAAGTATTTAAGAGTGTTGAAGAGGGAGAGAAGATGTATTTGGACTGGTTGAATAATACAGTCTAATGTCATGAATAATCTGGTCATCTTCGACCAATGCACTAAAATGTTGAGATAAAGTTTTCGCTTCTTTTATATTTTGCACGATGCTTAAAGGTAAATAAATATCCACCGTGATTTTGCCAGATAAATAATGCAAAGTCATTTGCTCAATCGCATGATGCGCCTCTAATGATTGGCAACTCTGTTGTAAACGGGCTATGATTTCATGGCGTAACGGTAAATTTAAATTATATTTTGCATCAAGATCATTTTCAGGATCAATATGCACCAATACATCTGCAATTTCATTATTTTCTTTAATAATGCGGGCGCGTACCATTTCTCCAATTTGATGTCCCTCTGATACGCTGATACGGGGATCAACCAAGATATGTACATCCACTAAGGCATCTGCACCCATTTTTCGGCTGCGTAAGTCATGTAAGGTACGTACGCCATCGACAGATTGGATCAGTTCTTTTATTTTTATTATTTGGTTTGGTGCTAAGCCTGTATCCACTAAATCCATGATCCCACCCCAACCCAATGACCAACCGATATGGATAATCATGAAACTGACGACAATAGCTGCCACAGCATCGAGCCAATAAAAACCTGCTAAACTTCCTGCAATCCCAAATAAGACGAATACTGATGAAATAGCATCACTACGATGATGCCAGGCATTTGCTTCTAACATTTGTGAATGCACACGTTTAGCAACAGCGTTAGTATATTGATATAAGGCTTCTTTGATTACAATAGATAATATAGCAATGATTAAGCTTACAGCTGTAGGATGCCACAACAAAGCAGGTTCAAACAAGCGATGTACTGTATCGAATAACATACCTAGCCCTACGATTAGAAGTAAGCTACCGATAATGACAGTTGCAAGAGTTTCAAAACGGGCATGTCCATAAGGATGATCAGCATCAGCATCCTGGCTACTAAATTTTGCGGCTATTAAGACAACACTATCGCTAATTAAATCTGATAAAGAGTGTAAGCCATCCGCGATTAATGCTTGCGATTTGCCATAAAAGCCAAATAATAATTTAATTATTGTTAATAATATATTGCCAATGACACCAATTAGGGTGATATTGCGTATCGCAAGATAACGTTCTTTTTTTGAATCCATTAAGTTGCCTTTTGTTTGTAAAAGGTATAATTTAGAAGAGGTTTAGATGAACTCCCTCCAGATGGGAGGGAGTATTGCTATTCAGTAAGATTTTAAAGTCCGCGAATTAAGCTGGATTATTGAGATGAGCGACAAAATTTTAAATCTGGTTCTGATTCTACACCCAATTTTTGATAAATATATTCCAAAGCCATACCTTCTGTTGCATAGATATTCTCTTCTCCAATGACTTTTATGAGTCCAGTATGTTCTAGAATTTGCAGAATTTGGCGTTTTAGTCCACTAAAGACTAAAATGATGCCATTATCTCGTAAACTATCTGTTAAATTATGTAATACATCTTCTCCAGAGGCATCTAATTGGTTTATCCCATCTGCAACGACTAAAACATATTTGGTATTGGGGTGCTCACTCACTGCACCAAGAATTGCATCTTCAAAATATGAAACATTGGCAAAATATAATGAACCATCAAAACGAATGGCGATAATTTTGTCACTCCTAGGCAAGTCTGGATGGATTTTAATATCCCGCAAAGTGCCATCTTTATAACGTCCTAAAATGGCGATACGAGGTTTCATTGAGCGATAAAGATAGAAAAATATAGCCAAACTAGCACCAATTAAAATACCATTTTCTAAGTGCGGTGCAAAAGCAAGTGTTGCAATAAAAGTGACTATGGCAGCAATTCCATCATGTTTTGAAATATGCCAGGCATGTTTGACTGCTTTAAAATTAATTAATCCAAAGACTGCCATCATAATCACAGCTGCTAAAACAGCTTGTGGTAAATGATAAAGTAAAGGCGTTAAAAATAATAAGGTAATCATCACGATTATGCCCGTATAAACAGAAGACATACCTGTTTTAGCACCAGCATTAATGTTGACAGCAGAACGGGAGAAGGAGCCACTGGTAGGATAAGCATTACTCAAGCTACCTACGATATTTGCAAGACCCTGACCAATTAATTCTTGATTGGGATCAATACGTTCTTTGGTTTTGGCAGCCATTGCTTTGGCAATTGAAATGGCTTCCATAAAACCAATTAAGGAAATAACCATCGCACTGATAACCATATTCCAAAATAGACTCATATTAAACGTTGGTATGGCAAATGAGGGTAAACCTTCTGGAATTTTGCCTACAATTTTTCCACCCATTTCTTGAAAACCAATTAACCAGCTTACCAAGATTGCAAGTGTAACTGCAATTAAAACCCCTGGTACTTTTGGATATTTGCTTTTAAAAAACCACATGATGGCAAAAGCTGTTAGCCCAAATAATAGTGTTGGAATATGGGTACTGCCTATTTGCATAATCACTCCCCCCACATCTACTAGAAAGTGTTCACTCCGAGGCATGGAAACACCAAAAATTTTACTTAATTGAGAAAAGGCAATAATTAATGCTGCTGCATTGGTAAATCCAACAATGACTGGATGAGATAGAAAATTGACAATGACACCTAGCCTAAAAATACCCAATAATAATTGAAATGTACCCACCAAGAAAGCTAGCATGATTGCTAAACTAATAAATTCAGGACTACCAATTTCAGCAAATTGAGCCACGGCTGTGGCTGTTAATAAAGACACAACAGCAACAGGTCCAGTACCTAACTGACTGGAAGAACCCCATAATGCTGCTATCATAACCGGCAGAAAAGCCGCATATAAACCATAATAAGCGGGTAATCCCGCCAATTGCGCATAAGCCATTGATTGTGGAATTAATACTAAGGCCACAGTCAAACCAGCAAGTAAATCCGCTCTTATGGTATTCCCATTCATTGGGAACCATCTTAAAAAAGGTAAAAAACGTTGAAGTTGCTGCATGTCTTTAGATATATATCTCTTTCATTTTAAATTAAAAGTTGTCAATATGTTTGTTATTAACTGATGTTACGCACCACACTTCCAAAAATCAGTTTGTTGGGGTGTGTATGTTGAAGGAGAGTGCGTAACATCAGTAAATAATCTATTATTATACAAGAAATATATTATTACGCAAGTCCCCATAGTTACCTTGAATTATGGAACAGCAGCACTATTTATGACTCAAAACTGAAGAGGAATTTGGATGAATCTTAGTATCTGTATTGTTATTGATCCATTGGAAACCCTAAAGCCAACCATGGATACCTCGCTTTTGATTGCAGGGGAATGTCATGATCGTGGGCATAAGGTATATGTCACCACAGGTGATTCTTTATTTTTTTTTCGTGATACGACATGGGCAACAGTACAAGAGTTTTGCTTTAAGCGTAATCTCACCTACACTAGTATTATGGAATTTGCTAAAGAAAATACTACGCTCCCTTTGAGTAATTTCGATATTGTACTAATGCGTACTGATCCACCAGTAAATCCAAAATATTTTGGTTTTACCTATTTACTAGACTATGCCAATACATTGGTTTTAAATTCCCCATCAATACTGCGTAATGTAACTGAAAAGAGTCTAGTACTACGTTGGCCTGATTATACACCAACATGCGCGATGTCCGTGAATCCCGAAAATCTTATAGATATTGTCAAGAAAGATTCGGATGTTATTTGGGTCGCAAAACCAGCCAATAACTTTAATGGTAATGCAGTATTTAAAATTAGTGCAAAAGAATTAAAAAATGCCATTTCGGCTATTCAAATTTGTACAAATAATGGTACTGAGCTCGCAATATTACAAGAATTTCTCCCAGAGGTTGTTGAAGGAGACAAAAAAATATTTATGATTGGTAAGGAAATTGTTGGTGCGATGAATAGGTTACCGATTGATGACGATTTTAGAGCCAATATTCACCTGGGTGCTAAATCTGAAAAAACAGTGCTTACGAAGCGAGAGCGACATATATGTGAGACTGTCGGTGCTTACTGTGATTCGATTGGTGCGCCGATTACTTGTATTGATATGATAGGCGAGCAGTTGACTGAGATAAACATAACCAGCCCTTCTGGGATTCCTGAGATCAACAAAGTTGAAAAAAGTCACTTTGAAGAGGTGATTGTTGATTATCTTGAAAAGTATGTGTCTCAGAATTGAGAATAAAAGTTGATGGTTCCGATGTCTTAAAGACATCGGATTTAAGCTTATTAATGACTTAAAGCCACACGAAAACCAACGCTATCACCACCTTCTGTTAAAGCATATTTATTACGATTGGCGGCACGGCAGTAAGATGAACTACTAAACCATGACCCCCCACGTAGTAAACGTTTTTTAGATTGACCTACCCATATTTGTCCTTTAGAAGGTGCACCTTCATAGTTTGGATGCCAAGGATCAGCAAGCCATTCATAAACATTACCCAAAATATCAAATAAACCAAAAGGATTGGGGTCAAATGAATCTACCTGTGTGGTTTGATTGTAATCTTGATTACAATTAGCCTTTTTAGCCCATTTATTACTCCACCAATATTCAGTCGCGGTACCCGCGCGTGCCGAATATTCCCATTCTGCCTCTGTCGGCAAACGATATTGCTTCCCCGTTTGCTGGCTTAACCATTTTGTATAAGCAACAGCATCTTCCCAAGACACATGAATCACGGGATAATTGCCACGTCCCCACCCATTATCAGACGGTTTATTTATAGTAGTAAATTCTGCAAATTTGTCATATTCCTCAAATGTTACTTCATAACGCCCCATCGCAAATCTTGTTATAGAGACTAGATGGACAGGTAATTCATCAGAACCACCTTTATCTTGCTGATCTCCCATTTGAAAATGTCCTGCAGGTATCCAAACCATTTCTGGACCAACACCTCCATTTTTTAATTTGTCACGAAAGCCTTTAATTTGTTTATCTGATATTGGCTTGGCTTGTTTTTCTGTGTTTTTTTGCAGCTCTTTTCTTAGTGTCTCTACTTTTTTAACAGCTAATTGAGATAAATTAATTAAACGTGCGTTTTCTTTTTTTAAGCGTTCTATTTCTATGTTAGATTTTATTGGCAGTGGTTCTTTTTTTCCCTCGTCTTCACCAGCAAAATAAAAATCATTTCCAATGAGTGAATTAGTTTCCCAAGGCGTTTGTTCTCCGCTGGTTTCTGCCATTACAGAATTGCGTACTCTTTTAAACATCAGCTCAATAGGTAAGGCAGGTTGACGAATAAATTTTAAAATATGTTTAGTATAAGGACTATTGCGCCCCATCCCGTCAGCAGCAACATCACCTGGTGAAGTCGCATAAGCAATCAGTGTCCCTTTTGGTACTAAATCCAAACGTGCAAGTCCTTTCGTCAAGCCCTTAGTTCCCCCTTTAAACGGATTATCACGGCAAGCATCCAGAATAATAATATTCATGGTATTTTTAGCTTCTTTCATGGCTGTTAAAACATAAGTCGCTGTCATGGAACGATGTTTAACATGTCGCGCGGTGAGTTTCTCTAAATCAGTCGGGAGAAGGTAATTATTTCCCTCAAACTGTACGCCATGTCCAGAAAAGAAAAATAATCCGACTGTATCTGGTCCTAGTTCTTGCGAGAATTCTTCAAGTCCTTTATCCATTTCTTCCCAACTGGCATTGTTTAGGTGTATGACTTTAAAACCTAGCTGTTTCAAGGTATTAGCCATATCCATAGCATCATTGGTAGGATTGTTTAATGGTGCAACCTTATAATCAGCATTACCAATGATTAGGGCAACTCGTTTTCCGCTAATCATTTGTGTAGTTTGCGAGGATTCAGGCAAGGAGATTACTGAATTTTGGGGTAAAGGAACTTGAGAATCTTGAGGTAAACGAATTTGAGAATCTTGTTGAAGAATTTGACAAGCCGATAAAGAAAGAATCAGTACAGATAAGCATATATTTAGAGGTTTCATGATTTTGTTCTCCGTGTTATCATAAAAAAATTTGATAACTGATAACTAAAATGAAAATTTGTATTCTCTCTGACAGTCACGATAATATCCCCTTACTATGTGCAGCCGTTGTTGATGCTAAACAACGTGGTGCAGAAGCCGTTTTACATTGTGGCGATATAGTCGCTCCTAGAGCACTACGAAAATTGCAAGCTTATGGTTTACCGATACATACTATTCATGGTAATAACACAGGCGATCTTTACATGCTCTCAAAACTTTCTCATAGCCCAGATAGTGTCATTCATTATTATGGTCAAGATGCTAGCTTTAGCTTGTGTAAACGACGTATTTTTTTGGTTCACTATCCCCATTATGCACAAGGTATGGCTGTCACAGGTGATTATGATTTAGTCTGTTGTGGACATAATCATATACTTTCTATTGAACACATAAGAAATATTAAAGGGACAGAAACTGTTATATGTAACCCAGGAACAGTTGGCGGTGTTGGTGGTGCCCCTGCAACCTATCTATTTGGTGATTTAAAGACGATGACTTTTGAAAGCATATTGGTCGAAACCAGTCAAAAAAACCTGGTTTCTTAATAAAAAACGTTATGCTTTTTGCTTACGTAACAAATAATTCAAGATTGGTGGTGTCAATAATGTGGTCAAAATCACCATGATAATGACAACTGAAAATAGCTCTTCAGAAATCACACCAAGTTGTTTACCGATCATGGCAAAAATTAGTCCTACTTCACCACGTGGTGCCATACCCCAGCCAACAATATATTTATTGACTGGACCAGCGACTATACCAGAAAGCAGCTTCCCAAAAAAAGCTACTACAGTAATCGCCAACGCAATACCTACTACACGAGGATCAAATAAAGTGGTTAAATCTACTTGCATTCCTGTTACGACAAAAAACAGTGGCACTAAAAAATGTCCCAAAGGAGCCATTAAGTTATCTAAATGACGCTCACTGTGCTGCTCCAAAACGGTTACCACCTTAGCTTGTGTCTCTTTATTTGCCCCTGCTACAGCCTCTTGTATTTCTTTATTAATAGTGGGATCAGAAAAGGATTTAAAATGAACCGATTCAAGCATTAAACCAGCAGCAAATGCACCGACGATTGGTGCAAGTCCTGCTAGAGCGGCGAGATAGGCAAAGATCAAACAAAAACTGATGGCAATGGTGAATTTCATACCCACACCAGTATTAATCATTGAAAAGAATTGACTAATGCGAGGCGCCATTATTTGTCCTAAGAAAATAGCACCAACAAGAAATGCTATCGCTATCAAGCTGATCTGACTTATTGAACCAATACTCACTGCTCCTGTTGTCACAATTGCAGAGACAACGGCTAAAATAATCAACCCCATCACATCATCAATAACAGCAGCACCTAATACAATTTGCGCTTCTCGGGTTTGTAACTTACCTAAATCACGGAATACCCTACCAGTGATACCAACTGATGTGGCTGTGAGGGTAGCTCCCAAAAATAATAGTGCATTTGATGACAGATCAGGCATAAGCCACATGCCTACGAGATAGCCAAGCCCAAATGGCGCGACCACACCAACAACAGCCACCATCAACGCTCGAATACCCACTTTACGCATTTCATCAATTTTGGATTCTAAGCCAATTTGAAATAATAGAATGACCACACCCAGTTCTGCAAGAAATAAAATAATATGGTCATGCTTAACAGATTCAAATACTCCGAAGCCAAGGAGGACAAGATTTCCCAATAAGACGCCTATAATTAATTCACCTAGCACCGCGGGTTGTCCCCATTTCTCAATCAAACTGGAAACTTTCGCCAACAATAAGAGGACGGCAATCCATAAAAAATCAATTGTTGTAACGCTACCACCACTGGCATAAGCCCATGGTGCAAAAATGAAAAGAGCCATGGCCCATTTCCATTGACTAGGTTTAAATAACATCTTTAAAATACTCCAAGAAAATTAATGAATATAGCAGGATCACATGCTTAATAGCAAGTCAGTTATTTATATCTTGACATTGATTTATTTATTGTGCATAATTTTTTAAAAGAAAAAATTGAGTAAAATCAGGTAAAAACTTATGGGAAAATCCTTTTTAATTTTAGTCATTGGATTGTGCTATTTACTGTTACCAAGTATTGCAGAATTGTCACCTCTTGTAGAAATCACTGATCCCAACAATTTTTTAGGCGTCACTCAAGATGATTGGTTACTGCTATTAAAAAAAATGGGCTTTAGTTTTATCATTGGTTTAAGTATTGGCTATGCTCTGAAAATATTCACAAAAATATTATTAGTCAGTCTTGGTATGCTATTATTGGCTTTATTTGGTCTCCAATATGTTGATTTTATCATTATAGATTGGCACAGTTTAGAACCCCGTTATGAGTCTTTTATCACCTGGTTAGTGCCACAATTGAGCAGTTTTCGTGATTTTATTACTAGTCATTTGCCTTCTTCTAGCATGTCAGCACTGGGTCTATTTATTGGTTTTAAAAAGAAGTGGTAATCGAGCTCACAAAAATTTGAATAATTTATTTTATTATTATATAATGATATACTCATGCAATAATTTTTAATTTACATCCTGAGGATAAACCTTTATGGCATACGAAGTTGATGGTAAAACGATTGAGGCGACTGATAGTGGCTTTTTGGTCAATATAGATGATTGGACTGAATCTGTGGCTCAATTCATTGCAAAAACAGAGAGCATTGACGAATTAACAGAACGCCATTGGGATGTCATCAAGTATCTGCGTGATGAATACATCAATAATGCTGGCAACCAGCCGAATATGCGAAATATGACCAAAGCACTACAAAAGATTTGGAACGAGAAGAAAGTTGATACTAAGGTTATTTATCAATTATTCCCAGGTGGTCCTTCTAAACAGGCTGGTAAAATTGGTGGTTTACCAGAAAGTAGACGCAAAGGGGGCTACTAACTGCGTTGAAAATCAATGATTCCCACGCGTTCGCGTGGGAATAAAAAAAGTGATAAAAGTCTAAATGTTAAATTATAATCCACTTTTTCACCCTTTTGAATTACCCATTCAAAAACTATTTGCCCACTGTGTCACTGAACGCCCCTTGTTTTTTCCCCCACGCCTGGGTAGTACGCCTGGAACAACTTTGGCAGGTACATTTGGGACTGCATTATGGTCTGCTGTTTGTCATTCTAATTGCAATACTTCAGGTGAACCTCATTGTCAAAATCCAAGTGAATGTGTTGTGCCTTGGCTATATAAACCCTACTCTAAAACACAGCATAGAAATTTTGCAAGACCTGTTTTATTACGCGCAATTGAGTTAGAGGGTACAGAGCCTGTTGATGTTTTTACTTTGGAAGTAACGCTTTGGGGACGGCATGCGATAGCAGCGCAAGAAGCAGTGAAAGATACTTTAAAAAAAATGGGAGAATTAGGTTTAAAGGGGGAAAATGAACTGGTACGTTTTAATATTAGCAAAATTGAAACAGCACCTTGTTTGACCTTAGCGCAACAAATTAAAGATTTACCTGAGGTATCCTCTGTTTTGTTGGAATTTCAAACTCCTTTTTTGCATAAAGAAAAAAACGAGGAGGGAGAACGCCAGTTTCATACAGATCAAAGCTTACCTATTATTAGTATATTGGGTAATTCAGCCTATAATTTAGTAGCATGGGATATAGAAGATCGGGAATTATCATTGGATGGAAAAAACCGTCATTATTTGGCACGGGATGCTAGAGATAGGGCTTGGAAAGCTGCAGAAGAACTTTTGGTAGTGCGATCGCATTTATCATCTGTGGATATTGGTAAGCGTTATTCGCGTGGTAATCAACAAACGATGTCATTACAAGGATTTGTGGGTATGGCGGAATTGACAGGGGATTTAAAATATGCTTTGCCCTGGTTATTGGCATTATCACTGGCAGGCGGTGGGCAAAAACGGGCGATGGGATTTGGCTCTGTGCGCTTGTGGTTGGGGAGATGATATTTGAATCAAGTCATACAATTATCGCTTGTCAATTTTGATCCTATATTTCCCAAAAAGCATCGTCCCTCCCCCCAACCACAAGAAAAGATGACAAGAGAATTGATACAACTTCCGCTTTTTGAAATACAATTCTCACTTTTTGGTGGTGTTGAATTTCTGCCTTATTGCTTTATGAATAATGAAGAAGATGAAAACACTATCAAAGATTTATGACTAACGTGAAGTATGGGATGAAAAACTGGATATTAATTTTGATTTACTGAGGATTAATGTATGTTACCTTCTTATAATTACTCTTACGCAAAAGCGAGAGTCATCGGTGCTTTATTAAAACTTGAAGATTATTCTGTTTTTTCAGAAATGAGTTTAAATATTGAAAGCAAAGTGTACACGCCTGATATTTGTCTTTATCCTAAACGTGATATTGAACTTTCATTACCAGAACCCGTTGAAATAAATGAACTACCGATAATAGCGCTTGAAGTACTGTCATACAATGAGGCAATACAAGATGTATTAAATAGATTTGATGTTTATTTTAATGCGTTTATAAAATCTTGTTGGTTAGTTGTTCCAGTAGCTGGTGTTGTGGTTGTTTATGCATCTTCTGAATATGCACAACGTTTTCGTACTGGGGATATTATTGATGATAAATTGAATATAACATTGCCTTTAAAAGATATTTTTGATTAATAAAACGCTTTAACCAATTTCTAATTGATAACAAAATTATTATGCAAGATACTTTGACAATACTCGCACAACATCATGGTGAGGGTCAAGAATTCATGCAAAAGATGAAAGATACTGCTCCCAATCGCTTTGATGACAAATTTTGGGCGCAATGGCATGAATGGATTGCTCCAGTCTTGAGTGATTCTCCACAAATCGCTGATTTTGGCTGTGGTCCAGCTATGTTATTGAAATCTTTGCATGAACGTTATCCAACAGCTTGTTTAAAAGGGGTAGAATGTGCACCATGGATGTTGGTAACACTTGATGATAGCTGTTATGAAGTCATTGCGCATGATTTACAAGCCCCCAATCTCCCAATTAAGAAAAATAGTCTTGATGCGATTACTGCTATTTTTGTTGTCCATGAAATGATACAACCCATACAATTATTACAATCTATCTATACTTGTTTAAAACCAGGTGGACGGTGTTTGATTATAGATTGGGTACGAATATCATTAGAAACTTATATGACTTCTGAATCCAGTGATGATATTTTTGATAGTAATAAGCATGATACTTTAAGCAAGCTTTTTAGTCATTTTATGGAACATAATCGTTATAGTCGTGATGATATCACTTGGATGTTGCAACAAAGTGGATTTACTATTTTAGAAAATTTGCAAGAAGAGCGGATTGGACGAGGGGTGGTGGAAAAATAATTTATGGATATTTTTCAGATTATCATTCTTGCAGTTATACAAGGATTGACAGAGTTTTTACCGATTTCGAGTTCTGCACACTTAATTTTATTACCCCAATTAACGGGATGGGAAGATCAGGGTGTGGCTTTTGATGTTGCTGTACATGTAGGTTCGCTCATTGCGGTATTAATGTATTTTCGCGCGGATTTGAAGCCTTTGTTATTTAGTTGGTTTAAGTCACTGACAACTTTCCAATTAAGCTCCGAAAGTCGTTTAGTTTGGGGCGTTGGACTTGGAACAATACCTGCAGGATTGGTAGGTTTGAGTATTGCGGCTTTTGATTTAGATACTTATTTGAGATCAGCTCTTATTATTGCTGTTACCACAATCGTTTTTGGCTTATTATTGGGGTGGGCAGATATGAGAGGTAAAAAGGAGCGTGATGAATATAGTTTAACGTGGAAAGATATTTTCATTATAGGCTTGGCTCAAGCACTTGCTCTTATTCCAGGTACATCACGTTCTGGTATTACTATTACTGCTGCTTTATTTTTAGGTCTTAACCGTAAAGCTGCGGCACGTTTTTCATTTTTACTGGCTATTCCAATTATCATTCTTGCAGGTTCTGTTGCTAGTTTATCATTAATTGGAACATCCATTGATTGGTTAGCTTTAGGACTTGCTGTTGTTTTTTCTATGATAAGTGCTTATTTATGTATCCATGCCTTTATTAGCTTATTGGATCGTATTGGTATGTTGCCCTTTGTGGTTTATCGTTTAGGATTAGGTTTAATTTTGTTAATTTGGGTTATGTAATGGAAATGCCTTTACGTTTTAAAACACTTTGGATTTTCGTGGGTTGGTGTCTTGTTATTGCGGTGATTATACTCTCTTTGGGACCACCGCCTCCTCCTCTAGTGCCAACCATAGATTATGGCGATAAATTGGGACATGTTTTGGCTTATTTTGTGTTGATGGGATGGTTTGCACAGATTTATCATAAACCTAGAGAACGTCTTTTCTATCTGATAGTTTTTTTGTTGCTGGGTGGAGGGTTGGAAATCCTACAAGCCTTAGGGGGAACAAGGGAGGGGGAATGGTTGGATATGCTAGCTAACAGTATCGGTGTCTTGCTGGCTTGGTTCGTGACTAAAACCAGATTGGGTTATGTATTAGCATATCTTGAGCCTAAAAAAAATATGTAAAAGTAAGGAATTTCTTTTCGCCCCTGTTAATCGCGGGTGATTTTTGGGCGAACAAAAAAGTGGGATTATTAATGTTCCTAATCGAGAAGATGGATATATTTTAGAATTGATAAAGAAAATTATCACAGTTAGCTTGGAAACTGTGATAATTGTTGATAGATTGGATTTCTCTTTGGTGATTTTGGCTAAATATTCTCTTATCTCTCCAGATAAAAATGGTGGGCAAACGGGGGGATAGATCCTTCCATTTTTCACAACTCATGACGCCCCATTTACCCACCCTACACTTTAATTTCAAAATATCAAATCCATTGTATCCCACCATTTCAAAATATCTCATCTTTTCAAAGCTCTGACGCCCGCTTACCCACCCTACAATGAATTTTCAAAATGGCATTGTAGGGTGGGCAAAGGTTTATCTTGCCCACCATTCCCAAAATATCAATTGAAATTATAACAGGTCATGTTAAAATACCCACAACTTTAAATTTAAA
>DAOVTJ010000188.1 GCA_030633165.1 Thiomargarita sp.
ACCAATAATTTTTGCGCTTTAAGATAAACATGATCAGCAGAACCTGCGTTTAATTGCATTATCTCTTCTGCTTTGCCATCAGCATCAAAGTGAAATACTTTTCCAAGCATCCAATCAGTCACATAATACCCTTTTGCACCATCAGATGTGACGCCATCAAGATTACCAACAGGTTCACCGCTGCCAAGCGATGTGATTTTTTTATCCGTATAATTCACCGCTTTTAAATGTCCAGCTGTTGAAGTGGCAAAACCATCAGTCATAATGCCCCAAGTGCCAACAATTAGGCGAGTATCTTCGGCAACTAAACCGTTCGGACTTATCAAGTCATCATCATGTAGCCAAGTCTCAAACTTACCATTGCAAAGACAATGAATTGTATTGGTCAACATATCTGAAACATACACATTGCCTGTTTTATCAGCTGTAACATCATTTAAGAATTTAGCCTCTTCAAGCTCATAACGTGCAATAACTTCACCCTCGTTAATATTGATCGCGACTAAGGCATCAATATCTGAAACATATAGTGTTTCTCCCACAATAGCCATCCCTTTTGGCGCATTCAATCCTTTGACAACCCATTGACTTTTAAGCATAATCCCATCTAAGGAGACAATAGAAATATATCCTTGTCCATCTTTTTCCATAGGATGCCCTTGCACATTGGAAACATAGAGAAGTGACTGATTCTCATCATATACCACTGATTCTGGTTGAGCTAAGCCGTTATTTAATTTCCAGGTAGGGCTGTTTTGTTTCTCAACGCAACCATTTGCGAATACAAAAAGAAGTGAAGCAATGATAGGTTTTATATTTGACATATTTTTAATTGAAATAGATAGGTTTGAAAATCACTTTTTAATAGAAATTATGCCAATAATGACGCATTTCATCACGTGCCAACCAGGGCGCAGAAATCCCTTTAGTGGATAACTTAAACTGAATCGCACCCGTTTTTGCTGTTTCTAAGACTAAAATATCTTTATAACGTTGCATGACAAATTTATTAGGATGTCCAAAGCGATTACGATAGCCTGCAGAAATTAATGCTATTTTTGGTTGCACCGTGTTAATAAAACTCGTTGTTGATGAGGTGTTACTGCCATGATGTGGCACAATGAGAATATCTGCTTTTAATTGTTGATAACGGTGTATTAACTGATATTCGGCAGATTTTTCAATATCTCCAGTCAATAATATAACACCGCCCTTGCTGCTAATTTTTAAAACACAACTACGATTATTATCTTTTGCTAAAAGATTAGCGGTGGGATGTAATATTTGAAAGTCAACATCGTCCCAACGCCAATGTTGACCCGCTTGACATAGATTTTTAGACTCTTTTGGCATGCCACTTAACATGTTCTTTACCCTAAAATTTTTCAAAATCATTTGGGTGCCACCGCTATGATCATTATCATCATGACTAATCAAAAGCTTGTCAATGTCTTTTATCCCCAACGCATGCAAAAAAGGTAATACGGTGGTACGACTACTGAATTTTGTACCAGTATCATATAGTAAGACATAATTTTCAGTCCGAACCACCGCTGATAAACCTTGTCCAACATCTAATAGGGTAAACCAAACTTCACCACGATTTGGCAAGGCTGGCGGGCTGAAGAAAAGGGGCAATAACCAAATTATCCCTAAGTATCTTCCTGGAAAACCACGGGGTAATAAAAGAATGGCTACACCTATCATGCCGACAATAACTGTCCATAGCGGTGGTTTATATTGTTGCCACACGCCCCAATTAGCGAGATATTCTATAGAAACCCATAGCGCATCAAGCGTATTTGCTGCCACTAACAATAATGCATGTCCAATTGTTGGCACAATTGAAATCAGTACGGTGCCTAATAAAGTTAATGGCACAATGATAAAACTAACCCAAGGAATAGCTATCGCATTAGCTAATGGTGAAACGATTGGAAAATAATTAAAAACAAATAAGGAAATGGGAAAAAGACCTAATGTTATCGCCCATTGCGTTCTCCAAGTCCTTAATCCCCATTTAATCAAAGGAGAAATATTTTGCTCATCTTTTCCACTTAAAGCATATATAATCACCGCCACTGCCCCAAAGGATAGCCAAAATCCTGTTGAAATGATTGATAAGGGATCCCATAATAAAATTATTAATAAGGTCAAGGTAAAAATATAAGAAATCGCAAGTTTTCTGGAAAATAATGTGGCAGAAACAACTACGATAACCATAATTAAGGCGCGTTGTGTGGGCAATGAAAATCCCGCCAAAAGCGCATAAATAAAAGCACCTAATAAGCTAAACAAAGCCGCAAAATAAGGGGTAGGTAATAAGTATGGTTTACCTATTGTCTTCCAAATTTTACCGCTGAACAAAAAAAATAGCCACGCTATAAAACCAATATGTAAACCAGAAATTGCGACCAAATGAGCAATACCCGTTTGTTTTAAAATATCTTGTTGTTTTTGGGAAATCCCTTGTTTATCTCCTAAGGCTAAAGCAATGATTATGCCTGTACTGGGTCGTTCACCTAAGGTTTGCCTTATCTCTTCTGCTAAATGATAACGTATAGAATCTATATTATAGGATGAGACTTCACTTAATAAATTACCGCTTGAACGCACAACTGCCCCTGTTGCCACTATCTTGCGTTGAAATAACCATTGAGAATAATCAAATACACCAGGATTAAGTGTTCCATGCACCCTTTTCAATCGCACAGTTAATTGCCATTGTTGTCCAGGGCGTAAAGTTTGAGGGGGCATACCATACCAAGATAAATGTAGATGTCCAGGATTAACCCAATTTTTAAGGGGCAAGGGAGAAAATTCAAATTGCCAACCATAAGACTTGCGTTTTGGCAAATTAATAACCGTACCAATAATAGTGATATTAATACTCTCAAGATTATGAGGTAATTTTTGTGCTAATATCATATCAGCTCGCCAGATTGCCCATAGCAAGCCCAGTGCAAACAGGAAAACTAAACGATAGCGTGGAAATATCCCAATAAAAATCCCCAAGGGGAAAATTAGGATAGTCCAACGGATATCAGGTAGAAATGAAAGCGTTTGGCAAAAGATAATGCCAAAAAGGAAAAACAGCGTAGCTAAACGCATAATTTTGACTTGAGGATGATATATAGGCAGTATGAAAAATTTTTTTAAGCGATCATTACCACATGTTACTCATATAAAAGCTCACCCAAAACTCCAATTTTTGGGAGAATGGCTTCATGATCCCAATTTATGGCATTTTAATAGACGCTCATTAGCAGGTGGTATGGCTATCGGTTTATTTGTTGCCTTTATACCTATACCTATGCAAATGTTATTGGCAGCGATATTGGCGATTTTCGCTCGTGTCAATTTACCTTTGTCAGTGAGCTTAGTATGGATAACCAATCCAATCACGATACCTCCATTATTTTATTTCGCCTATCAGTTAGGTACAATTTTATTAGGAATACCTATTCAAGAGATTGATTTTAGTTTGTCTCAAGAAGGCTTATTCCATTCTTTAGGTGCAATCTGGTATCCTTTTTTACTAGGTTGTTTTGTCTTTGGTACTATTAGTGCATCAACAGGCTATTTGCTAATCAATTTTTTATGGCGTTCACAAGTTCATCGTTCATGGCAGCTTCGACGTAAGAAAAGATTGATGAAATTTTTGTTGGCAGGAAAAAAGAAATTAGCTAATAAATTACGCCATCGGGCGTCTTAGCCCTTAAAAAATGCCTAGGCTTCAAACCCTAGGCATATTTTGACTTTAGTGCCAGCATTACTCTGCGGAATTGTTGAAATCGTTAGTTTGCTCTTTCTCCTGTTGAATCCGATGATAAATTTCTTCGCGATGAACAGAGATATGTCTAGGTGCATTAACTCCAATTCGTACTTGGTTACCTTTAACTCCTAATACGGTGACTGTTATCTCATCCCCTACCATCAATGTTTCACCAACACGTCTTGTCAAAATTAACATAGATTATCTCCTTTCTTCCTCAATCGTCCAAATTAAAAGCCGTATGCAAAGTTCTGACTCCTAATTCCAAATATTTCTCATCCACAACCACAGAGATCTTAATTTCTGATGTTGAAATCATTTGGATATTAATGCCTTCATCAGCTAATGCCTTAAACATGCTACTGGCAATGCCAGCATGTGAACGCATTCCAACACCCACTAAAGAAATTTTAGCAATGTGTTCATCGCCTTGTACTTCCCGTACACCTAAGTTTTTGGTTGTTTCGTGCAAAATACCTAAGGCTTTTGTATAATCGTTACAATTCACGGTGAAGGTAAAATCTGTTGTGCCATCAGCGCCAATGTTTTGGATAATCATATCCACTTCAATGTTGGCTTCACTGATCTGCCCTAAAATCTGATAGGCAATCCCTGGCTGATCTGGTACACCCAATAAGGTTAATTTAGCTTCATCACGATTAAAAGCGATGCCTGAAATTAGGGCTTTTTCCATTATTTGTTCCTCTGAGGCAATTAACGTCCCTACTCCTTCTTTAAAAGAGGATAGCACACGTAAGGGTACATTATATTTACTGGCGAACTCCACAGCACGAATTTGTAAGACTTTTGATCCTAAACTTGCCATTTCTAGCATTTCTTCAAAGCATATTTTTTCAAGACGACGGGCTTTAGAGACAATACGAGGATCTGTGGTATACACACCATCCACATCAGTATAAATTTGACACTCATCAGCTTTCAAAGCTGCTGCTAAGGCAACAGCTGTGGTATCTGAGCCGCCACGCCCTAATGTTGTAATATTTTTGTTAGCATCAATGCCTTGAAAACCTGCTACAACAACCACTATGCCTTGTGCTAAATCAGCACGGATTTTTTGATCATCAATTTCAAGAATACGCGCTTTGGTATGTACGCTATCTGTAAGAATATGAACTTGTGCTCCTGTGTAAGAACGTGCGGAACAGCCACGCGCTTCAAGAGCCATACTCAATAAACTAATGGTGACTTGTTCACCTGTGGATAAAAGGACATCAAATTCACGTTCTTTAGGGGTATCAGTAATACTTTTAGCAAATGCGATTAAGCGATTAGTTTCACCACTCATGGCGGAAAC
>DAOVTJ010000194.1 GCA_030633165.1 Thiomargarita sp.
AACAATTTGATGTGATTGTCACAACTAATATGTTTGGTGATATTTTATCCGATTTAGCCTCTCAACTGACAGGTTCTATTGGTATGTTGCCCTCTGCATCATTAGATGCCAACAATAAGGGCATGTATGAACCAATACATGGTTCTGCCCCTGACATTGCGGGAAAAAATCTCGCTAATCCGTTGGCAACAATTTTGTCAGTGGCAATGATGTTACGTTATACTTTAAATCAAGCCGTCTTAGCCACCACGATTGAAAATGCAGTGACTCAAGTTTTACGTGATGGTTTACGTACTCAAGATATTGGGCAAAATGCCGTAAGTACTAGTGAAATGGGTGATGCGGTAGTGACAGCATTATTACGTGCTGCTAAGTTATAGTTTTTTATGGGAGAAGATTAAATGAGTCGTTTATTTGATGTCGCTGTGGTTGGTGCCACTGGTGTCGTCGGTGAAATCATGATATCTATTCTGGAAAAACGCAACTTTCCAGTGGGTAACTTATATCTCCTAGCCAGCCACAGAACAGCTGGACAGCGGATAGAATTTAAAGGTAAATATTTAGTTGTGGGTGATTTAGAATATTTTGATTTTTCAAAAGTGCAAATTGCTTTATTTTCACCAGGTGCATCTGTCTCAGCGATTTATGCCCCACGTGCGGGTGAGGCGGGTTGCGTGGTGGTGGATAATACATCTCAATTTCGCCGAGACAAAGATATTCCCCTTGTTATACCAGAAGTCAATCCTCACGCTATCGCACAATATAAATCACGGAATATCATTGCCAATCCCAATTGTTCCACCATACAAATGCTGGTTGCTTTAAAGCCAATTTATGACGCTGTAGGGATTGAACGGATTAATGTCGCCACTTATCAATCCGTTTCAGGTAGTGGTAAGAAAGCTATTGAAGAATTAGCGAGCCAAAGTGTGGCACGCCTCAGTGGGCAACCCATTAAACCAACGGTTTATCCCAAACCCATCGCTTTTAATGTTTTACCACAAATTGATATTTTCATGGAAAATGGCTATACCAAAGAAGAGATGAAAATGGTTTGGGAAACTCAAAAGATTTTTGAGGATGACTCAATATTAGTTAATCCAACTGCAGTACGTGTCCCCGTTTTTTTTGGACATTCAGAAGCGGTACATCTTGAAACCCATGATAAAATTAGTGTTGAACAAGCACGAACCTTATTGGAAAAAGCCCCTGGTGTTATCTTGATGGATGAACATGAACCAGGCGGTTATCCCACGGCAGTCACTGATGGAGCCGATAAAGATCCTGTTTTTGTTGGGCGTATTCGTGAGGATATTTCTCATCCACGTGGACTCAATTTATGGGTAGTTTCCGATAATATTCGCAAAGGTGCAGCATTGAACACGATTCAAATCGCAGAAATTTTGGTAAAAGAATATATATAAATCGCAGTGTTGACAGGTTTTTAAAACCTGTCAGCCAAGGAGCACATAATGAAATGTAAACTAATCACAAGCTTAGCTTTAACACTTTTTACACTAAATGTTTATGCACTAGGGCTGCGTGACATTCAGGTAGATTCAATACTTAATGAACCATTAAATGCAAAAATCGAGATTTTCTCCATTCCCGTGGGGAATACATCTACTCTGAAAGTGACACTTGCTTCGGTACAAAAGCACCAAAAAGCAGGGATAGATTATCCTGCTATACTAAAAAATTTACGATTTGGGGTCCAAGCAACCAGCAAAACAGACGCGATTATTCAACTTAGCACCTACCAACCTTTAAAAGAACCTATTCTAGATTTTTTAATTAATGTAACCTGGTTAGGGGGAAATGTTTTACGTGAATATACAGTATTATTGGCACCTTCTTTGTATGAAGAAAAGAAACGGTTAGATACAAAACCCGAAATTACGACAAAATTAGACAATGAAAAAATCATTGCAGGTTCTTATACCATTTTGGAAGATGATACCTTATGGAACATTGCTGAAAGTACCCGCCCAAATGGAGTATCTATACGTTATCAGATGTTCAAAATTTTCAATAATAATCAACATGCCTTTATCAATGGTGATAAGCGCTTGATCCAGGTCGGTAAACTATTAAACATCCCTGGTTGGAATGTTAGTAAGACACTTGATGACCCCTCTCTGATTATCACACAGCCAAAAATGACAGGACAATCAGAACATAAAAAAGTAGTCCAACTAACAAAAGACTTAAATACGCTTCAGTCTGAAAATGAACAATTAAAATCAAAACTAGAAAACAGTAATGATATACTTCGGACTCGAACCAATAAATTGAATAATTTAAATCGGCTTATAACTGTTCAAAAGCAGCAACTGTTAAAATTAGAAAATAAATTGACAGAAGAAAAGCAAAACTTGTCGAAAAGACCTGTTAAAGAGAGTGAAACGTCAATTCCAACAGAAAAACCTATTAATGTCACAGAAACACCTGTTACAAAAGAGCATCCTACTGAAAAACCAGTTAATGTCACCGAAACACCTGTTACAAAAGAGCATCCTACTGAAAAACCAGTTAATGTCACTGAAATACCTGTTACAAGAGAACAGCCGACTGAAAAACCTGTTAATGTCACTGAAATACCTGTTACAAGAGAACAGCCGACTGAAACACCGGTTAATATTGTTGAAACACCTGTTACAAAAGAACAGCCGACTGAAACACCAGTTAATATTGTTGAAACACCTGTCGTTACAGAAGTGGTTCCAGTTATCATCGTCGAAGCGACTCAAGAACCAACTGATTTAAAAATATTACTGTATCGTACATTGAAGCAAGAACTGCAACAAAATTCATTACTCAACGAACAACTCGCCAAATTAGAAAATAAACCAGGTGAAATGGCAAAATTATTAGCAGAATATGGAATCGATCCTTCCCATAAATCTGCTATTGAAAAGCTGGCACAGTTAATGATTGAGTTAAAACATCCTTTGGCTAACAATTCACAGCAAGAAGCTGAAAGTTTATTACAAGGTTTGCAAGAAGGCTCTCCAAAAGACTTTGTAGTATTAGTAGCAGAATTACAAGTTGCTAATTTACAAACAAAAAATTTAGCAACATTAATAACAGAGTTAAGAACGAAAAAAGCCATAGAAAGCCATCGTTCTCCTTCTGAAAATACAAATACAGGAATCTTAACTGTTGCTAATGATTTTATGAAGCAAGTCCCTGGTGGTTGGATGACATTAAGTATACTGATCTTATGCCTAATTGGATTTCTGGTTATATGGTATAAGCGTTCTAATCGCACTCAACAAATCAAGAAAACTGTAACCAATGTTCAGGATAAAGGCTCAATTCGGAATGAAACGTATGAACAACACTTTATAGAAGAAATGAACAGAATTAATGTCTCAGATAATTCTGAGGATAATTCTAAAACTGCCCTTCAGAATTTTATACCACAAGAAACCCAAACGATTTCTGTTTTTGAACAAGAATTACAAGAGAAAGTTGATGTGTACCTTGGTTATGCAGATGATACATCGACTAATAAGGAGAATTTCCAGAAAGCGGAAGAGTTGGTGAAATCGGCGATTGAGAAATATCCTTCTCACCATGCATATCGGGTGAAATTGCTAGAAGTTTATACTGCTTCTCAGGAAATCGATAAATTCGAGGCTGAATACAATATCTTACATAAAGATGTAGATGAACAAAGTCCTTTGTGGGAAAAAGCGACTGAATTATGGCATTATTTATCACCAGGCATGGATTTACCCTTAAACAAATCATCATTAGTTTCTTTAAATACAATAACATCTCAAGAAACATTCTTGAAAATAGATGATGAAATTTCACCACCTGGAATGCTCATAATAAACGATGAAGATCATGGAGATAATCTGTTATCATTACTAGAAGATGATAGCGATGATGTCAAGGCAGAGTTAGAACAGTTTTATGAGACTGGTGAAACTGCTACGATAAAAGAAGAAGATTCTAAAGATCTCGCTGATAGTCTATCTAACATTGATATTGATGAATCTACTATGAAATGGAATCAGGCTGATGAAGAAGTGATTGAGGCCATTTCTACTGAAAATGACTTACCAGCTGCGAAAGAATTGTTGCCTGAAGAAACGACTGAAAATGAGTTACTAGTTGAGAAAGTCATTCAAGAACAACCAACTGAGATAGAACCTGATAAAGAGGCAGATAACGAACCTGAAGAATTAGAATTGGAATTGGATCAAATTGGTGAACTTTCGACTGATTTAGGTGATTTAGATGATTTATCATTAGATGATTTATCATTAGATGATTTGTCGCAAGAAGGTGAATTATCTTTAGAAGATGATTTATTACCAGAAAGTGGTGAAGAGGTTGTAACTGATGAACTATCCTTAGAGGATGATTTATTACCAGAAAGTGTTGATGATTTCTCTTTAGATGAAGAGTTAGCCTTGATGGAAAACGAAAATAATGAAAAGGATGCTTTAGAAGATGATGGTTTATCATCAGATGATAGTCAAGCAGGTGGCGATTTATCCTTAGAAGATGAATTAGACTCATTAGATATTGATGATGAGCCATTAAGTGGTGATTTATCTTTAGAAGATGATAGTCAAGCAGGTGGCGATTTATCCTTAGAAGATGAATTAGACTCATTAGATGTAGATGACGATCTGTTAAGTGGTGATGTATCTTTAGAAGATGATGGTTTATCATCAAATGATAGCCAAGCAGGTGGCGATTTATCCTTAGAAGATGAATTAGACTCATTAGATGTAGATGACGATCTGTTAAGTGGTGATGTATCTTTAGAAGATGATGGTTTATCATCAAATGAT
>DAOVTJ010000043.1 GCA_030633165.1 Thiomargarita sp.
CAGGCTCTTCACGTAAATCTGCAATCAACTCAGTCTTATGGTATATCGGAAATGATATCCCTTATGTGCCAAACAAACTTCAAGGCGGTGGTATACTCGGTGGAAAAATTGCCCCAATTTTCTTTAATACTGCCGAAGATTCAGGTGCATTGCCTATAGAATGTGATGTCACCGCATTAAATACTGGTGATGTCATCACCATCTCCCCTAAAGAAGGGCGTATTGTCAATGACCAAGGAAAAGAAATCATCACATTTTCTCTACGTCCCAGCACAATGGCAGATGAAATACAAGCAGGAGGACGTATCCCTTTAATCTTGGGTAGAAGCTTGACAGATAAAGCACGTGAAGCTTTAAACCTCGGACCTTCAACCCAATTTATTCTCCCTGTTGTTCCAAAGGATACAGGAAAAGGCTTTACCTTAGCCCAAAAAATGGTGGGTAAAGCTTGCGGTGTCAAAGGCATTCGTCCAGGCACCTATTGCGAACCCAAAATGACAACGGTGGGATCACAAGATACTACCGGTGCAATGACACGTGATGAATTAAAAGAATTAGCCTGTTTAGGCTTTTCAGCAGATTTAGTGATGCAAAGTTTCTGTCACACCGCTGCTTATCCTAAACCTGTCGATATCAAACTACATCGTGATTTATCCAAATTTATCCAAACACGTGGCGGTGTCTCACTTCGCCCTGGTGATGGTATTATTCATTCTTGGTTAAATCACATGGTATTACCAGATACCGTGGGGACCGGTGCAGACTCACACACCCGTTTTCCTATTGGAATTAGCTTTCCTGCAGGTTCAGGCTTAGTTGCATTTGCAGCAGCCCTCGGTGTCATGCCCTTAGATATGCCAGAATCGGTGTTAGTGCGTTTTAAAGGCGAAATGCAACCTGGTATCACCGCACGTGACCTCGTCAATGCGATACCTTATGTCGCGATTCAAAAAGGATTACTCACCGTTGAGAAAAAAGGCAAGAAAAATATATTTTCAGGACGACTCATCGAAATTGAAGGATTACCTGATTTAACCGTAGATCAAGCCTTTGAATTTGCCGATGCTTCTGCCGAACGTTCTGCCAATAGCAGCACAATACGCTTAGATAAAGCACCCATCATCGAATATCTCAAATCCAATGCCACCTTACTAAAATGGCTGATCGCCAATGATTATGGCGACAAACGCACCCTAGAGCGTCGCGTTGAAGCAATGGAAGCCTGGATAAAAGCACCAGATTTACTAGAACCTGATGCTGATGCTGAATATGCAGCGGTGCTTGAAATTGATCTCAATGAAATCAAAGAACCCATCCTCGCTTGCCCAAATGATCCAGATGATGTCAAACTGATGTCAGAAATTGCAGGCACAAAAATTGATGAAGTATTTATTGGCTCTTGCATGACTAATATCACACACCACCGCGCGGCTGCCAAAGTATTAGAAGACAGCAACAATGTACCCACCCGATTATGGGTCGCACCGCCAACTCGAATGGATGAGCAAGAATTGATACAAGAAGGGGTTTATTCCATATTTGGCAAAGCAGGTGCTCGTACAGAAATGGCAGGATGTTCTTTATGTATGGGTAACCAAGCTAGAGTTAAAGATGGTGCAACAGTTGTATCAACATCAACACGCAATTTCCCTAATCGCTTAGGAAAAGATGCGAATGTCTACTTATCCTCAGCAGAAGTTGCCGCTGTTACGGCGAAACTTGGCAAAATACCAACTGTTGCCGAATATATGAAACATATTGAAGTCATTGCCCCTGCCAAAAATGAGATTTACAAAAGCTTAAATTTCCATGAACTTGAAGCCTATCAATCTTAGGCGATAAGCCAGGGGGCAATACCCCCTGGTAAAAAAAACTATGAAAAATGAACTATTAACACTTCCTCAATATCTTATTCCCCAACACTTTCTGTCCAGAATCGTCTTAAAACTAACCCGCTTAAAAATGGGAAAACTGACCCATTGGATGATTAGACGCTTTATTCAACACTATAAAATAGATATGAGTATTGCCCAATCATCAGAAATACGTGATTATCCCAGTTTTAACCAATTTTTTACTCGTGCCTTAAAGCCTAGCGCACGTCCTTTGGATAAAGCCGATATTCTCAGTCCAGTCGATGCTGAAATCAGTCAACAGGGTAAAATTGATAATGGCACTTTACTACAAGCGAAAGGGCGCAATTTTCAACTTAATGACTTATTAGCTGGACAAACGGATATGGTGGATTTATTTAAACAAGGCTTATTTTGTACTTTATATCTCTCACCAAAAGATTATCACCGCATTCATATCCCAACAACAGGACGATTGACTGATATGGTCTATGTGCCTGGACGATTATTTAGTGTTAATCAACGCACTAGCGAAGTTGTTCCCAACTTATTTGCCCGTAATGAACGAGTAATTTGTTTATTTGAAACAGAATTTGGACCCATGGCGGTGATTTTAGTTGGCGCACTTTTTGTTGGCAGTATTGAAACTGTTTGGGAAGGTGTGGTTACCCCTAATGCTTCTTCTAAAATTGAACGGTGGCACTATCCTGAGAATACGGCACCTGTATTACAACGTGCTGCAGAAATGGGACGTTTTAATATGGGATCAACGGTGATTATGTTGTTGGATGCTAAACGTCTCGAGTGGTTGCCGACACAAAATAAAGTTTTAATGGGACAAAGATTAGCAATGTCTTATAAACCCAGTTGATTTTTATGGGATTTTTGTATAACATTCATTTCTATGAAAACTTATACTACACTCTTATTCCTATTAAGTATCACTAGCCTATTGGGTTGCAGTAGCACTCTCCCCGCTGAAAAAGCGAGTGAAAAGCCTATTGATGTGAACAATAGCGTACAACAAACTTACGTTATTGATGTGAACAATAGCGTACAACAAACCTACGCTGTCCCTACTTTAGGCGTTGTCAAAAACATACCGCTTATTTCAAAGATTGTTCAACAAAAGGCAAAAACAGAAAATTTATGGCATAGAATCCCTCAAGGCTATGGCTTATCAATGCATAACCATCCCCGAATACAAAAATCACTTGATAAATATTTAAAATATCCACCTTACTTTAAACATTTAACCCGTAATGCTCGTCCTTATCTCTATCATATTGTTGTTGAACTTGAAAAACGGGGAATGCCATTAGAAATTGCTTTATTGCCAGCCATTGAAAGTGTTTATAACCCCTTAGTCCTATCACCGATGCATGCTGCAGGCATTTGGCAATTTATCCCAAATACAGGAAATTATTTCGGACTCACACAAGATAAATGGTATGATGGCAGACGTGATATCATAAAATCAACTGCTGCTGCCTTAGATTATTTACAAAGTTTGCATAAACTATTTAATGATGATTGGTTACTGGCACTGGCAGCGTATAATTACGGTCAAGGCAATTTGAGAAATGCAATTGCTCGAAATCAGAAAGCGGGGCGCCCCACTGATTTTTGGTCACTCAAATTACCGAAAGAAACCAGCAAATATGTTCCGAAATTATTAGCTTTAGCAAAAATTATGGCTAATCCTCAAGATTATCAAATTTTAGTAAAGCCTATTGCTAATAAAGCCTATTTTGAACAGATTAATCTTGAAAATCAAATGGCATTATCCTTAGCAGCTAAGTTGGTGGATATGTCTATGGAAGACTTCAAACATTTAAATCCTGGATATAAACAGGGAGTCACCGCGCCCAAAGGACCCCATATCTTTTTATTACCCATAGAAAAAGTTTCTCTCTTTCACCAAAATCTTGCTAAAATTCCCGCAAAAAAACGATTAGCCTTGGTACGTGCCGCTTCTCCTAAGAAAAAACAAAATGTCCACTTACTAAAGCATAAAATCCGTAAAGGTGATACTTTTTGGTCAATTGCACAACGCTATAACACCACAGTATCAAAACTACGAAAATTGAATGCTATGAAGGCTAAATCCTTAAAAGTAAATAAGTTTTTAAAAGTCCCTTTAAGGATTCATACTGTCAAATCAGGAGAAAGTTTATGGAGTATTGCACGTAATTATCGCGTCAGTGTTAATACACTAACACGCTGGAACAGTTTACGAAAAGATAAAATTCTACGAAAAGGTCAAAAATTGAAGATTTTGGTGAATTAAAAAATATCTTCCTCCAATGGAGGAAGTTATTTACTTGTAAAAGTATATACACCATCCCATTCTTTACCAGGGTTATTAACTATAAAGTGTTCAATACGTTCTAAATAAAGCCTATATAACATGCATTTAGGATTTTTTTCTGATAATTTTACAAATTGATTTTTTGCCACGTTCCAAAGTTGTTGACGATAATTGCCTAGTGCTATGTCATAATCATCCACTTCAGTTACAATATGCTTATCCACTTCATCATGTCGACCAATGGGTTCAAAAATTGCGACTGGCTGCTCTTTTCCCTTCACTTTGACACGATCGAGTTCCCGATAAAAATATTCAGGTACAGCAGATTTCGTTGTTTCACTGACGATAATTTGTATACCATATTGTTTTGTTGCCCCTTCCAAACGTGATCCTAAATTCACCGTATCCCCTAATACCGTGTAAGCGATACGAAATTGTGATCCCATATTACCGATATTCATGATGCCCGTATTTAAACCAATACCAATCCTTATTTTAGGCCAACCCTTTACCTTAAATTCTAATTGCATACTTTCCAAACGTTTCAACATTTCCATAGCTGCCTCTAAAGCATGAAAAGCATGTCTGGAATCTGGCAACGGCGCGCCCCAAAAAGCCATGATCGCATCACCCATATATTTATCAATTGTGCCCCTATTTTCATGAATAACATGTGTCATCGGTGTCAAATATTCATTCATTAATTCAGATAACTCTTTAGGATCGAAGCCTTCAGAAATACTTGTAAAACCACGAATATCTGAAAAAAACACGGTCATTTCTCGACTTTCACCTTCCATAGAAAAGCTATTGCCAAGATTTTGACTCATTTCCTTAACCAATTCAGGGGGAATATATTGCCCAAATAAATGAGTTAAATGGCGTTTATTGCGAGATTCAACAATATAGCCATAAGACATATTAAAAAGAAATAATGTTAATATCAATAAAAATATTGTCGCTAAAGGTAAAATGACTTGCATTTGAGTCCAAATACACAAATTAAGCAAAAATACGATACCCAAAATGTTTATCATGCCAAGTGTTGCTAACAATGGATTGAGTAAGGGTAACCCAATAATCATCACCAACCCAATGAGAATTAAAATAATGGTTTCTATATTATGAATATATTTTGGATTTTCCAGAATATTATCATTTAAGATACCTGAAATAATATTGGCATGAATTTCTATACCAGGATAATCTTCTTCAACTGGTGTCGCACGTGAATCCCGTAAACCTTCAGCACTAGTCCCTAGTAACACAATCTTATCTGTAAGATCTTCCTTAACACGTCCATACAAAACATCACTAGCCGAAATGTATGAAAAAAACTGCTGGCTTTTACCTCGAAAAGGAATTAAAGCTTGAAGATCTTGACTCACAGGCACTTTATGAGGTCCGACTTGTAAAAATTGATGCTTGATACCGAATTTAATCTCTGGAGATCCCAAAGCCATTCGTGTCACCGCTAAAGCAAGTGACTCATACAATTGTTCTTGGTAGCCATAAAGTAGGGGAGTTCGTCGCATAATGCCATCAGAATCTGGAAAAGCACCAAAATGTCCTGCTCTATTTGTACTCTCTTGAAATTGTGCTAAATTTGCTGCAAAACCATTTCCTTTAAAATAAGTAAAATCAGAGGTTTGTGGTTTAGTAAAAAGAGGCTGCGGCAGTTTACCTGCTTTTGTATCTTCTTTGGTAAAAGCATAACCTAATACAATTCGACGGTTTTGCAAACTTTGCTCTAACTGTTTATCATAATCTAATGTTTTTTCAAGATCTTTTACCGTTTCTAAAAATGCAGGCGCATCTTTTAATACCCCTTGCGCTAATAGTTGTAATTGTTTTAAACCTGAACTATCATCAGCTTCAACAAATACAACATCCATACCCAATACATCAATATGATAAACATCAAATAATTGATCAATCAAACGGGCGATCACCGACCTATTCCAAGGCCACCGACCGATTTCACTCAAACTTTTTTCATCAATATCAAGAATAACAATTTTGTCATCCAAGCTATTCGGCATAGATAGTTCTAATCTAGTATCATAAATTTCATTCTCTAAAGCTTTAATAAATTCCCATTCAACAATATTGAGCGCATGAAAAATAAAAAATAATAAGATACTTATACTTAAAAATAGGCGTAAAGCATGATTTTTGAAAATAGTGAAGTGTTTTGACATGATAATATTTAATTATTAAATAAATGAGCGAATGCTAAACCTGGATCATCTTCTGTCATAAAAGCTTCCCCAACTAAAAAGCTATGTACGCCTGCTTCACGCAAAATCGAAATATCCTGATGAGTCTTAATCCCACTTTCACTCACAATGATATGATCTTTAGGTATCCCTTGTAATAAATCTAAAGTGGTTGATAAGTGCGTCGTAAAAGTTCGTAGATTACGATTATTAATGCCAATTAAAGGCATATTGAGTAATAAAGCCCGTTCCAATTCCTCTTGATCATGCACTTCAACAAGAACATCCATATTTAAATGTGTTGCCAAACCTGCCAAATCCTGTAACTGTGCATCTCCTAAAGCTGCTACAATTAACAAAATACAATCTGCCCCAATAGCACGCGCTTCATAAACTTGATATTCATCAATCATAAAATCTTTACGCAAAATTGGGAGAGAACAAGCTTTATGAACTTGTTGTAAATATTCATCAGATCCTTGAAAAAAGTCTTGATCTGTGAGAACAGATAGACAAGTTACCCCGTTTTTTTCATAACTTTTTGCGATTTCAACGGGATTGAAATTTTCTCGTAAGACGCCTTTGCTGGGTGAGGCTTTTTTAATTTCGGCGATAACAGCAGGCTGTTGTTGATCTAATCGTGTTTCAATAGCTTTTAGAAAACCACGTGGTGGCAAATTTTGCGCTGCTTGTTGACTTAAAAGACGTATAGGAACGGCTTGAGAACGGGCTTGAATTTCTTCCACTTTACGGTGGAGAATCTTTTTTAATATATCGGGTGTATTGTTCATTAGTCTTGATTAAAGTTTCTAGGTGAATAAGCAAAATCTTGCGTCGCTGCGCTATGATCAAAACACAAATCTTGAGTCATTCGCTCTATCATAGCTGTTGATAAATGTGCAAAAGGCGGAAAATAAGTAATGCCACGAATCAATAATTTAAAAAGGGAAGGCTTTATTTTTATAATACGCGGTGTTTTACCCAATTGCTGAAAAATGGATTCCACCATCTCACGATAACTTAAAGTTTGACCACCACTTAAATTATAAGCTTTATTGATAGTTTTCTCAGACTGACAGGCTTGCACACAGGCTGCGGCTAAATCATCCGCATGTACAGGTTGACGTAATCCCTCTCCTGCTATGGGAAAAAAACCAAAACGATGAATAAATTTAGCAATAAAACTCACATTCTTATCAATACCACAGCCATAAATTAAAGTGGGACGAAATATTGTCCATGCAATATTAACTGTTTTGAGTATTGATTCTGCTTCTGTTAATTGGGCTGCAATTGCTCTTTCTTTAGGATCCGAAGAAGCGACTTTACTAAAACAACTGGTTGAACTAAAAGCAATAATTCTTTTGAAAGCAGTCTCATTCAATAACGGTAATAATGTTAAAGGCGCGAGATGAAACAAATAATCGTATTGTTTCAAAAAGGGTGATTTTAATAAATCTGATTTTTGCCAGATAATCCCTGGCGGTGGTTGCCGACTAATTGCTGTCACCGTGAAACCAGCTGCTTGTAAGCGGGGCAATAAAAAATGCCCGATTTGGCTAGTTGCTCCAGTCACTAATGCTGTTGGCATCATAAGACACTTTTCTCCAATCTATTCACCCAAGACATCAAGCCGATATAAATAATACTCCATCCTATTAATAAAGCGCCTTGTCCATAAAATGGTAATAAAGGCGCGATCAAAGCAGAAATACTACAAGCACCCATTAAGACATATTCCCATAAAACAGTGCGTTTATGTCCCCAGCCTAATTCTACTAAGCGTTGATAATAATGAAATTTATGGGCTTGCCAAACTTTTTCGCCCCGAAATAAGCGGTGTAATAATGTCACCGTCGCATCAACAATAAAGGGAGAAAATATAAGTAAAGCTATCCACAGCGGAAAAATACCCTCATAATTTCCCCATAAGCTAAATCCCGCCGCTAAAAAACCTAAACTTGATGAACCAACATCACCCATAAAAATTTTAGCAGGTGGAAAATTAAACAGTAAAAATCCACAGGTGGCACTGACGACAAGCAAATTCATTGTCATAAATAATTGATGTTCTACACCGATCACCGCTAAAGTACCAAAACCAATCACCGTCATACCCCCTGCAAAACCATCCATACCATCCATAAAGTTATATAGATTAATCATCCACATCACAAAGAAGAATGAGAAACTAATCAATATAAAATCTGTTCCTGTCCAAAGAAAAAAGTCATTTAATAAAAGATAAGCGGCTATAAAATGCACAATTAGGCGATATAAGGCAGGAACATGGCGGTGATCATCAATAAAGGAAATGAAGGCTATTAATAACACACCAATAATTAAGCCATTTAAAGGCACTGCAAGGTAATAAGTCGGTATAATTAAGGCTATTAGTATTGCAAGCCCGCCACCAATGGGTATCGGTGTATAATGTAATGAACGGGCATTTGGCTTATCAATACTAGATAAAATTGATTTTGAGCGACTAAAGTACCCCGTAAACACCGCTGAAACTAGAAAAGTTGTCACTATTAGGATAAAAATCATAGCAATTCTTGTGATTTTAATGGGAAAATATCATTTTAGACGTAAAATCTGTTAGCATAATAACATTTAAGAGTTTTTGACATGTTAAGTAATCCATTAAAGGGTATAAAGTATTTTTTTATGGGATTTAACCTGATATTTAAACCAGGTATTCGCCAATGGGTCATTATTCCTTTATTCATTAATATTTGTTTATTTACAGCATTAATTTATTTTGCTTGGTTACAAACATTTTTTTGGGTCAATGATGGGCTACTGAAGTGGTTACTTTTACCTGTATTTATCATGATTACATTTTTTATCTTTGTTTTTATAGGAATAGGTAATTTGATTGCTGGACCCTTTAATGCTTTATTAGCTAGCGCAGTTAAAAAACATTTAACAGGTAAAACATCGAATCATGCTTGGTATAAATTTCATTTCTGGGATTCCATCAGAAAATTCTTCTACTACTTACGTTGGGCTATTGGGTTATTGATACTCTCGTTGATCCCAATCATTAATATTGCTTCACCATTGTTATGGTTTTTATTTGCAGCTTGGCTTGTTAGCATAGAATATGTCACCCCTTCGATGAAAAATCATTACAACAGCAAAACAGTTCGTCAAATCTTGGCAAAAAAACGTCTACTTGTTTTAGGATTTGGCAGTACTGTTTTGTTGATGATGATGATTCCAGTGGTAAATTTCTTAGTCATGCCCATTGCAGTTGCAGGCGGTACTTGTATGGGAGTGCATGAGTTTTAAACGTTGCCAATCAAAAGCAGGTCCAGGATCAGTTTTTCTTCCAGGTGCAATATCACAATGACCCACAATTCGATCTTGGGTTAATATAGGCCATTCTTGTTGCAAAAGGTGTATTAATTGTATCAAGTGTTGATATTGTTTCTCTGTATAAGGTACATCATCACAACCCTCAAGTTCAATGCCAATCGAAAAATCATTACAACGGCTACGTCCTGCAAAAGATGATACACCCGCATGCCAAGCGCGTTGCAACAAGGATACATATTGCGTAATTTTGCCTGTGCGTTGAATCAAAAAATGAGCAGAAACGCGTAATTCAGCAATTTCAACAAAAAAGGGATGATCATTTTTATCTAAAGTATGTGTAAATAATTGGTCAATATAAGAACCACCAAATTTACCAGGAGGTAAACTAATATTGTGAATAACCAATAATTCAATTTTCGTTCCCTCTGGACGATCATCGCAATGCTTTGATGTGCAATGACGTATATTTTCTAACCAAGCTTTATTAATATCTAGTTTCATTGCCAATTTCCAATATCAGCATTAACATCAATACCATCAGGTTGTCCATCTGCACCTAAGGAATAGAGATCAAATTCGCCATGTTCACCTGGACTAAGATAATTATAAGGAAATCCCCAGGGATCAATAGATACGCTATCCAAGTATCCACCTTGTCGCCATTGACGCGGCTCAGGTGGGATAGTAGATTTTATGACAAGGGCTTCTAAGCCTTGATCTGTATTGGGATAAGTATAATTATCTAATTTGTAAAGTTTTAACGCTGTTTCGATAGCCCTAATATCATGTGCAAGCTTTGCTTTGCGGGCGATATCAGGATTTTTCATAATTCTAGGCACCACTAATGCAGCGAGAATGCTTAAAATAACAACAACAACCATCACTTCAATCAAAGTAAAACCGCTTGTATTCTTTGTATACATATCGCAAAATGCTCATTAAATTTAACCCATAAAAACGACAATAACATGCAATTATTTGCTTTTGGTCTTAATCATAACACAGCCCCCATTCAAATACGTGAACAGGTTAATTTTTCACCTGAGCGGCTAAAACATGCTTTACATGATCTCATTAATCGTGATTTGGTACAAGAAGTCGTGATTATTTCAACCTGTAATCGTACAGAATTGTATTATGCAGTTGAAGAAGATACCACACCCGCCATTATTAATTGGCTTAGTCAGTATCATAATATTTCTAGTGAAATACTCTCTGAGCATTTATATACTTATAAACAAAGCGATCTTGTCCGTCATTTATTTAGGGTCGCCTGTGGTTTAGATTCAATGATTCTTGGAGAGCCACAGATTTTGGGACAAATTAAAACAGCTTATAACACAGCGCATAAATTAGGCACAACAAGTCGATTACTGAATAAATTATTTGAACACAGCTTTTTTATTGCCAAACAAGTGCGTACAGATACGGCAATTGGTTCAAGTCCTGTTTCTGTTGCTTTTGCAGCGGTGCGATTAGCCCAACAAATTTTTGGTGATTTAAGTGAAAACACCGCTTTATTGATCGGTGCCGGTGAAACCATTGAATTAGCAGCACGTCATTTACATGAAAATCAATTATCTCGTATGATCGTTGCTAATCGTACGATAGAACGTGCCCGTAAAGTGGCTAAAGAATTTTCAGGTTATGCGATTACTTTAGAAGAAATTCCAGTACATCTTGCTGAAGCGGATATTGTGATCGCATCTACAGGCAGTTCTTTACCTATTTTGACAAAAGTTGAAGTTGAGGAAGCGATCAAAATTCGTAAACATCGTCCTATTTTTATGGTTGATATTGCTGTGCCTCGTGATATTGAATCGACGGTGGGAGATTTAGAAGATGTTTATTTATACAGTGTTGATGATTTAAATGAAGTTATACAAGAAAATTTACGTTCCCGCGAACAAGCCGCGTTGAAAGCTGAAGAACTCATTGATACTCATTTAACCCATTTTATGGGGTGGTGGAATTCTCTTAATGTTGTGGATACCATTTGTGATTTACGGGGACAAGCACAAGAAACGCGTCACAGATTAGTGATTAAAGCTAAACGTATGATTGACAAGGGGAAAACACCTTATGAAGTCATTGATTATCTTGCACATACCCTCACAAATACCTTAATACATGAACCTTGCGTACAATTACGTCAAGCCAGTTATGATGGGCGTGATGATTTAGTCACAGCAGCATTACAACTTTTTCAATTAACAAATGAGGATAAAACATGAAACCCTCGATCCGTAATAAACTAGAAAATCTCAGTGATCGTTTAGAAGAACTCAATGTTTTCTTGGCTGATCCTGAAATTATTAATAATCAAAACAAATTTCGTACTTTCTCTAAAGAATATGCTGAAATACAGCCAATTGTGGACATATTTAAAAAATATGGCAATAATTTAAAGACAATTGCGTCCGCTCAAGAAATGCAAAATGATGAAGATGCAGAAATGCGTGCTTTAGCTAATGAAGAATTAGCAGAATCTCAAGCAGAAGATGACCGTTTAGAAAAAGAATTACAAGTATTACTATTGCCCAAAGATCCTGATGATAAAAGTAATACGTTTTTAGAAATTCGCGCAGGGACAGGCGGTGATGAAGCTGCATTATTTGCTGGTGATTTAATGAGAATGTATACCTATTATGCTGTTCAACGCGGGTGGCAAGTAGAAATTCTCAATGAAAACAAAGGTGAACATGGCGGATATAAAGAAATTATCATGCGTATCACAGGGGATGATGTCTATTCTCAAATCAAATTTGAATCTGGCGGACATCGCGTACAACGTGTGCCAGAAACAGAGTCTCAAGGACGTATTCATACTTCTGCTTGTACAGTTGCCATCATGCCTGAAGCGGACGAATTGGCTGAAATAGAATTGAATAAATCTGACATACGAGAAGATACTTATCGCGCTTCTGGTAAAGGCGGACAACATGTCAATAAAACAGATTCTGCAATTCGCTTGACTCATTTACCCACAGGGATTGTTGTTGAATGCCAAAATGAACGCTCTCAACACAAAAATCGTGCCCGTGCGCAAGGAATCTTAAAATCACGTATATTAGCAGGAGAGCGAGAACGTCAACGTACAGAAGAGGCAGAAACACGACGTAATTTAGTCGGTAGTGGCGATCGTTCAGCACGAATTCGTACCTATAATTTTCCACAAGGACGAGTCACCGATCACCGCATTGGATTATCCTTGTACCAATTAGATGAGATTCTATCAGGTAATTTAAGTCATTTAATTGATCCTCTAAAACGTGAACATCAAATGGATTTATTAGCAAATATGGGAGAATAATCCTATTGTCATGAATGATTTTATGTTGATGGATCCAAAAAATCAATCTTTTCAAGAATTACTCAATAATGGTGTTAAATATATTGTTCCAAGATTTCAGCGAGATTATGCTTGGGATCAGGAACAATGGGAAGATTTATGGGCAGATATTGATACGGATTATCATTATATGGGCTATATTGTCTTGTTAAGAAAAGGACAACAAGAATTTGAGGTCATTGATGGTCAACAACGTTTAGTAACGCTTTCGCTTATTGTACTAGCTGCAATGGCAAATATTCTTCATTTAATTCATCAAGGGATTGAAGAAACCGAAAATCAAGAGCGTTTAAGAGTTTTAACTGATCGCTTAATTGGTTATAAAAATTTGGTGACGATGACTGTTAAGAGTAAGCTTTATTTGAACAGAAACAATAATTTTTTTTATCAAAAAATTTGTTCAAATTTAGCGCCTTTAAATCCAGTTGGCATCACCGCCAGTAATCAATTGATTAAGCAAGCCTTTGAATTCTTTAGTCAATTGATGTCTACTCATAGTGGGAGTGAATTAGGTGATTTGATTGAAAATCTCAGTTCAAAAATGTTATTTACTAAGATTGTGGTGCAGGATAGCTTGAATGCTTATAAATTATTTGAAACCTTAAATGCTAGAGGTGTACAGCTATCTACTCCTGATTTGTTAAAAAATTATCTTTTTTCAACAATCACCAGCAGTGATGATGTTCCTGATGATCAAATCAATGAATTGGATGAAGATTGGTTAAACATTTTGACACAATTAAAAGAAAATAATTTTTCTGATTTTATCCGTCACCAGCATAATATTCAAAAGCCTGAAAAACGAAATTTGTTTATATCGCTTAAACATATAGCTAACACGC
>DAOVTJ010000009.1 GCA_030633165.1 Thiomargarita sp.
ATTGGTTACCTTTTTCAGCTTATCTTTCATTCGATAATCTGAGAACGGAACTTGAAAATATTTTGAAAAAAATTGGTTCCGAGTTCAGAATTAATTTTGCTTCTTGATAATACCATAAAATTTGTGGTTCAGTACTTATAAGATAAAAGAAGTGGGATTATTAATGATCCTAATCGGGAAGATGATGAGGGATATATTTTAGAATTGATTAAGAAAGTGATCACCGTTAGTTTGGAAACGGTGAAGATTGTAGAGGGTTTGAATTAATTTTGGAAAATTAATGTAAAAAATCACTGCCCCCGCAAAAATAGGCTATCTAATGCTTTTAAACTCAATTGCGTCCAAGTGGGACGTCCATGATTGCATTGATTGCTGCGTTCCGTTTTTTCCATTTTACGTAATAAAGCATTCATTTCACTTAAACTTAATTGATGATTAGCACGTAACGAGGTGTGACAAGATACTGTTGCTAAGATGTCTTGCATATTTTCTTGTAAACGGGGGCTAACACCGATATGTAATAAATCGGCTAAGACATCGCGCACGAGCACTGGTACATTAGCATTCGCTAATAAAAATGGTAATTGGCGTACAATAAGTGTTTCTGAATCGACACGAGTGATCTCAAAACCTAATTTATTAAATAATTCAATTTGTTGTTCTGCAATATCTGCCTCTCGTTCACTCACTGAGACGGTGATGGGAACGAGTAGAATTTGGGTACTAGGATTATTAGCTTGCCATGCGGATTTCATTTCTTCATAAGTAATACGCTCATCTGCAGCATGCATATCAACTAAAACGAGTCCTTCCGCATTTTCTGCCAAAATATACACACCATGTAATTGTGCTAAAGCATAACCCAAGGGTGGCATAGTTTTTATCTTATAATTACTAGAAATATCTGATTCTTCTAACACTAATGGGACTTGCAAGGCTTGATAGGTTTCTGCAGTTTCACGAATAGTAGTGGGCTGCTCTGTTTTTATGTGATATTGAGGAATATTGGGATAAGAGACAGGAGCTTCAATTTTGCCCGGTGATGTCTGAGCAAGACGATCTTGTAATTTTTGTACCAAAAAATGATGCACCTTTTGCTTTTGGCTAAAACGCACTTCACTCTTATTAGGATGTACATTAACATCTATCTCACTAGGATCAATTTCCAAATATAAGACATAACTTGGATAACGGCTTGAATAGAGTAGATCTTCATAAGCTTCACGTATGGCATGATTAATCAATTTATCACGAACAATCCGCCCATTGACGAAAAAATACTGCATATCAGGTTGACTGCGTGAAAAAGTGGGTTGTGTGATCCAACCCGATAATTGTATTTCATCAGATTTTTCATCAATTTTCAAAACATGCTGAATAAATTCAGAGCCACATAAGGCGGCAACCCGTTGTAATTGTTCTTCTTCATTTTGTGCAACTTTGACAGCCATTAACGTTTTATGATTATGCGTTAGCTTAAAACTAACATCAAAACAACTTAAAGCTAAACGTTTAATCGTTTCATGCAAATGACCAAATTCTGTTTTTTCAGTTCGTAAAAATTTGCGCCGTCCTGGTGTATTATAAAATAGATCACGTATTTCAATAGTTGTCCCAATTGGGTGTGCGATGGGTTCAGGTGAACTAGGTTTTTCTTGTCCATCTAAACGAATACAATGCGCGACTTCATCATTATAAAAACGTGAACTTAAACTTAATCTGGAAATAGATGCAATACTGGCAAGTGCTTCGCCGCGAAACCCTAAGCTATTGAGATGATCTAAATCATCTAAACTTTTAATTTTACTGGTAGAATGGCGATTAAGTGCTAATAATAATTGATCACGTCGAATACCAAATCCATTATCACGTACCCGCATCAAAGCAATCCCTCCCTGCTCAATATCAATTTCAATATTATCAGCCCTCGCATCCAAGCTATTTTCAAGTAATTCTTTTATCACAGAAGCGGGACGTTCAACGACTTCACCGGCAGCAATTTGATTAGCAACCAATGAGGGGAGTAGATGAATAGAAGGAATATTTTGAGTATTCATATTGATTTATATCCGATTATCGTATATAGTTAAATTTGATTCTATCTTAATTTTCACAAAAAATTAGCAGCAAATTATTTTTTGTAAGATTATGATATAATCATCACGTCACAGAAAGCATATATATATAATAAGTAAACCTTTGAAAAGGCTTAACACGTTCTAATAAGAAGAGGAATTTATGCGAAATTTCAGTTTACCAAGTAAAATAATCCCGATATTGACCATAGCATTATTAGCAACGGGATGTACATCAACAAGACTTGTTATTAAATCTGAACCATCTACTGCTCAAGTTTACATTGATGGCAAGGCAATGGGGGAGACTTCTCTTGAATACATCTTGGATGAAGATCGGGCGTATGTCGTAAAGGTTGTGAAAAATAAATATCTTGCGATGACCAAAACGATCACTACGGATTCTAGAGAAGTGATTACCTTAAATTTCGAGTTGGAACCAAAACGCCACTATGAGATGATTTTCATTGAAAGTGATCCAGGGCGTGCCTCTGTCACACTTAATGATGAGTATATATGCACAACCCCTTGTGAATTTGAACTGGATGATAAAGATCCAAATCTTAGAAGGACCCTCAAATTCGACAAACGAGGATTTGATTCTTCTTTATTAAGTATTAAATACAAGGAAGATACCTGGAAAGACGATAATTTTTCTGAGAGATATAAAGTTATTTTGCAACCTGTATTCACCCAAAATGAATACAAGCAAGAGACAGGACAAGCAGCTGCCCCAGCCAGTGGACCTGTGATCTTCGGACCAACTACCACTACCATAGCCCCTAATAATGTTATTACACCAAGTGGTCCTGTAATCAATAACTCTGGACAGCAAAAATAATCCCTTGCTCCCTCCCAGTTATTTGGCAGGGAGAAAGTATTATAAAGGGAGAAAGTTCATATAAATGCTTTTGTCAGCCGCTGAAGTGGCAACAATCTCCAAGCTTTTGCCAATTGTTCCAAGATTTAAAACACTAATAAAGAGTAAGGTCACAAATACCAAGGCAGGCACCAGTTCTTGTAAAGCAGGTGCCTTAATAGGTGGTGGCTTAGTGTTAAACATTACACGCACAATTCGCATAAAATAGATCGTTTCTATCACTGTCGCTATTAAGACAACTGTTATGACCATTTGATACGCTGCAATATTGGTTGCTAAAGCACCTTTCAAAAGCAAAAATTTTGCCCAAAAACCAGGTAAAGGGGGTATGCCAATGAGTGAGAGTGCTAACACTAAAAATAATATGGTAGTCAATAGGGATTGTGAGGCACCAGCTAAATGACTTAATTGTTTGCCCCATGCTTTTGTGAGCATAAATAAGGCTGGTTTGACCAAGGCATGATGAAGAGCTAGGGCAATACCCGCTATGATGCCTGCAGGTCCAGGTATGGAAAATGCGATAGCAACTAAACCCAGTTGTCCTATTGATGAATAAGCTAACACCTGTCGCAAATGAGTGGCACGCATGGCTGCTAATTCTCCAGTAATGACCCCCAATACACCTAAAGTCAGTAATAATAAGTGCGCAGCACTGGTGTCATACAATAATACCAATAAGCGTAAAATGACCAAAAGTGCCATTTTTGAGATTAGTCCACCTAAAAGTGCAGAAATACGAGCAGATGCTGTTGTGTAGACTTCGGGTACCCAAGTATTGACAGGAAATAATTCCGCTTTTACGCCAAGACCTATCAATATTAAAGCAAATGCTGTTAAACCGACTGTCCCTTGCAATATTTCGGGGTGTGTCGCCAAATGTGCTAAATTGAGTGTTCCTGTGATCGCATAAATCAAGGCTATGCCCAATAATAGTAGAGAAGATCCGAGGGCACCTAAAATGAGAAAGCGTAAACTTGCGGCATAACTTCCTCGGCTGGCTGCTAATCCATAAGAAGCCACTGCGACAATTTCATAAAAAACATAAATATTAAACAAGTCACCTGATAAGACTAATCCACTTCCCCCTGCCACAATCAATAAAAGTAGTGTTTCTTCTTGAATATTGCCTTTTTCCTTGCCTAGCCATAACACAAGCGTCCCTAAAACAAGCATTATTACAAATAATAGGGCTAAATGATCGACATAAAAGACGATACCCACAGGTGCAGGAAAACCACCCATAAGAATAGTTTGCACCCCATTCGCAGCAATATCACCCCATAATCCAAAGGCTAAGATTAAGCTTAAACCAAGAATAAAGGGTCCTATCCATGTTCCCACTCTCGTATTTTGACGGTATACTAAAGGGAGCAAAAATGCACCCAAGATGGGCAAAATAACTAACCAAATAGCATTCATACTTGTTTTTCCTCAGTGGGAATACCATCAATAACATGCGTACCGCTTTCTTCTGCAATTCGCTGTGCCAATTCTTTGGTATCCAAAGTCCCATAAGCTTTATAAGTTTTGATCACTAAGGCAAGTGCTAACGCTTGAACAGCTACACCAATTACAATCGCTGTTAAGACTAAGGCTTGAGGAATCGGATCGACCATCGCTGCATTTTGTCCTTCTACTATAATAGGCGCTATCGCATTGGCGCGATAACCAATGATTATCAAAAACAAATTAACACCTGCTTCTAATAACATTAATCCAAGTATGATCCGAATAATATGCCGAGAGGTGACCATAGCAAATACACCTAATAATATTAAACCAAGTGCACCGCTATAAGAAAAAAAGTATATTCCTGCAGTTTCTTCCATGATTTAAACCTCTGTTTCATGCAGACGTGCCAAAAGTCCCGCTAATTCTGCACCGACTTTTAATCCAACAGCCAGATAGAGCAAAGGTAAGCTGCCTGCTGAAAATAATTCGCCGACTTCACCTGTTCCCAATAGAGGAGCTAAAAAATAACCTTTATCAAAAAGTGCAAGTAAACCAATGAGAATAAAAGCACTTCCTGCTAAACCTTCAACTAAACTACTCACTTTATGATTAAGAGGACTGGATGGAGAGGCTAAAATAGGAATAAAAAAGGCAGCTGCCAAAATTGCACCGCCTTGAAATCCACCGCCTGGGGTTAAATGTCCATGTAATATAATATAAGCCCCTAAAATAATCATAAATGGAAATAAAAGATCAGCCGCACTCCGTAAGATAAATCCAGCATCAGGATCACGTGGTGCATCTGGACGAGGTTGCCCTAAGACTAAACCGACTGCGGTGGCTGCAACAAATAAAACGGTTAATTCACCTAAAGTATCTAAACCGCGATAAGCTAATAAGACAGAGCTCACGATATTAGCGGTACCGACATCGTTTGGGGCTTGTTCAAGAATGATTGAACCAATACCGCCTGTGAGGACTTGTTCAAAAATTAAGCTTTTTATGACAACAATCAGTAATAATCCTAAGCCAATCGTAAAAATTAAGCCACTTAAGAGAGTCATTATTTCTCTCCTTCAATTTTCCAAAGACCAACACGACGCAATGTAATTGCCAAGATAACACTACTCACACCGGCGCCCACTGCTGCTTCTGTTAAAGCCACATCTGGGGCTTGTAAAACGATAAATAACACTGAAAGTGCTAAAGAAACGACAGAAAGTGCTGCTGTCGCGGCTAAATAATTTTCCAATAAAAGTACTGCAACAGCAGCACTTAGCATGACCACGACACTGATTAAAGCGATCCAAAATAACATCATTCCTCCCTTTTTTCCTTTGTAAAAGGTTGTACACCTGCCAAATAAGCTGCTCTCGCAATAGTCGAAGAACCAACAGGCGAGGTGAGTAAAATAAAGAGTGCAATTAGAAATAATTTAGGTATCCATCCTGGATGATGGAATGCTACGCCAAATAAGAGGGCTAAAGAACCAAGTGTGACAGCTTTTGTACCTGCTTGAATACGGTTATAAACATCTGGCATTCGTACCAAGCCCAAAGCACCTAAAAATAAAAAGAGGGCACCTATCAATATAAAAAAATTTCCAAGTATTATCATGGAGTGATTATTTTTCGTTTTTAGAGGCGGAATGATCACCTTCAATGGTACGTGCAATTGCCACAATAGCGACAAAAGCTAAAGCACCATAAACTAAGGCGATATCCAAATAAATAGGATTATCAAATTGATGGGTAATCCAGACTATGCCTACTGTGGTAATAATAGCTAAAGTATCGGCAGCTACCACGCGATCAGGCACACTAGGTCCCTTTAATAAGCGCCAAATGCTCAATAATACGGCACTGCCCATCAAAATACTGGCTGTGATTTCTAAGAAAAAAGCTAAAGAATTCATTGAATAAATTCCCGTAAATGACGTTCAAAAGACTCTGCAATGGCTTGAGTTGCATGTTTCAAATCTGTTCCAGGTGTACTGTCCACCCAATGTACTTGTAAACGATCATCCTTAACATCCACCGTCAATGTTCCTGGTGTTAAAGTAATACTATTAGCCAATATCAATTGACCTATAGGTGATTTCAGTTGTGTTTGTACTTCAACTAAAGCGGGATTAATAGGTAATTTGGGTGATAGCACTCGTTTTGCCATGTCAATATTAGCACGTAATAAGGCAAACATAAAGATGTATAAATAACGTAAAACATGCAAAGGTGTTGTTTTATTTAAAATAAAATCATCTAAAAAGCTCAAATGACTACTAGATAGCCACGCTGTACACATCGCGACTATAATGCCTACAAAAATTTCACTCCAATTAAGCGTTCCTACTAATAGTAACCATACTATAAAGAGTATAAAACTTGCTATAATAAAACGACGTTGTAATGGCGTGATCCTTTTTGGAGAAATGCTGGTTGGAGAATCATTGGTGGTCATTGTCTCTCCCGTGGGATAATGAAAGTTTATATTTTAGCAGATCTTGTGCTAAAAAAAAATATGAGTGAAATACTTGACTTATTAATGACTAATACTTATCTTTAGTGGATTATATACTTAAATAAGGAGAAAAACTTGGCTTACGATTTTAATGCAGATGATATTTTTGAAATGGCTGAACAGATAGAAAGTAATGGGGTTAAATTCTATCAAGAAACGGCGAAAAGAACTGATAATGAGGCACTCAAAAAGCTTCTGAACCATTTGGCAGATATGGAAGTTCTTCATCAAAATACCTTTAAATCTTTGAGAAAGGAGTTATCTGGGCAAGAAAAAGCGGCAACGGTGTTTGATCCCAATGATGAATCTACCCTCTATTTACAAAGCCTTGTAAATTCTAGGGTTTCATTTGAACCAGAAATTCAAGCGAGCACACTAGAAGAAACATTAAAAGGGGCAATAGAATCTGAAAAGGATACCATTGTTTTTTATTTGGGTATAAAAGAAGCGGTTCCTCAAGGTTTTGGAAAAGATCAGATTGATAAAATCATTAAGGAAGAAATGCTTCATATCCGTATTTTAAGTCAAGAACTGAATAAGCTTAAAACAGCGAAGTAAAATGTCGGACAGTGGGTAATGTATTTCTTGTTGCCCACGTTTTTTTTAAAACGATAAAATGGAGAAAACATGAAATTTCACCACATTCTTTTACTCTTCATATCAAGCTTGTTATTACAACAAGCCCATGCTGTCTCATTTTCTACAGAGCAGGTGCACTTAGATGTTTCTTTAGGAACACCAATCCTTATAGCTGAACAAAAGCAAACTGTCCATCTAAAAATCACTTTGCGGGGATTACCTTTGGAGCGAAGTATCCAACGCACACCTGTTAATATTGCCCTTGTTTTAGATCGCTCTGGTTCTATGCATGGTCAAAAAATTCAGCGGGCAAAAGAAGCCGCGATCATGGCGATTGATTATTTGGATTCTCAAGATATTCTGTCAATTGTCAGTTATGATGATCGTATTGATGTCTTAGTACCCGCAACAAAAATGTCAGATAAGGCGAATATTGCAGCCGCGATTCGACGTCTTACAGCACGCGGGAGTACAGCACTGTTTGCAGGTGTGAGTAAAGGCGGCGATGAGGTACAGAAATTTTTGGATAAAAATCGCGTTAATCGTGTTATTTTGTTATCAGATGGTATCGCCAATGTGGGTCCCAGTTCACCATACGCTTTAGGGCAATTAGGGAGTAAATTGATTAAACTGGGCATTTCAGTCACCACATTAGGATTAGGTTTAGGCTACAATGAAGATTTGATGACACAATTAGCTAATAATAGTGATGGAAATCATGCCTTTATTGAAAATGCGACAGATTTGGCACGTATTTTCAAATTGGAATTTGGTGATTTATTATCTGTCGTTGCCCAAAGCGTTGAAGTGACTATTGACTGTGCTTCTGGTATTCAACCTATACGAATTTTGGGGAGAGATGGAAAAATTAAAGGTCAACGTGTGACCACGTATATGAACCAATTGTATGGCAATCAGGAAAAATATATTTTGTTAGAAGTCGAAGTGCCCGCTTCAGCAGCGGATACACACCGTAATCTTGCGCATATTGAAGTTAATTATACTAATATGGCGACACAAGATTCAGGACATGTCTCTGAAATGAGCACTGTGCAATTTAGCCGTTCTCAAATAAAAGTTGAAGAGGCTATTGATAAAGAGGCGATGATTTCTACGGTGGAACAAATTGCGGTGGAAAAAAACAAGGCTGCTGTCCAGATGCGGGATAAAGGACGTATCAAAGATGCTGAAAAAGCATTAAAAGCAAATGCGATTTATCTAAAACAGGAATCTAAGAAATATAAATCAGACCGTTTGCGTGAACAGGGTGAAGAAAATGAAGCTGCTGCTCAAAATCTTACGGGGCGAGCTTGGACGAAACAACGTAAACAAATGCGTAAGGATCAGTACACGATTGAAAAACAACAAACGTTTTAATTGATACTTTTATAGTAGGGTTTTGAGAAGAGATAAAACATGAATGCCTCAAAACCCAATATGAACCACTCATTATTTCTGTTTTAATACAAGCAATGTCATATCATCATAAACCTTTTGTGTTCCAATAAATTTCCGTACATCATCAATCACGGCTTGTTGGATTTCTTTAGGTGTTTTTTTCCAGTGTGTTTTAACAATTTCACTGAGTCGATTTATGCCATATTCTGATTGTTCAGGATTGACTGCCTCTGTAATGCCATCTGTACATAAGAGAACGACATCACCTTTATTTAATCTCACTTCTATTTGAGCGACATAAGCACTAATATCATCTACTAAACCAATAGAAAAACCTAATTCCATCGTCTCTATCACTTCCAAATTGCCATTACGTACAACAATCATGTCCTCATGTTGACCAGTGATTTGTAAGATGCCCGTCGGTTTATATTCCAATAAAGAGAGTGTTAAGTTTTTATCAACGCCTAAACGTTCTTGTACATTTTTGTAAATCATGCCATTGAGACTATTGAGAAACTTTGTGAGATCCATTTCTCCACTTTCCAACAATGTTCGCACTGCAGCCTGTGTCATCAGTGCTAACATACCACTTTCAAGTCCATGTCCTGTTGCATCACCAATGCCAATAAGAATACGTCCATTATATTGTAGAACATCGTAGTAATCACCGCCCACTTCTTCTGCTGGTTCCATAAAACCAGCCATCTCTAAGCCAGGCACTTGCTCAAGTTCTTGTTCTTTAGGTAAGAGCATTTTTTGTATACGGCGTGTTACATCCAGTTCTGCCGTCATCCGCATATTCTCAGCTTTCAGTCGCTTAATATTAATATGGGTTTTGAGGCGAGCTAATAATTCATCTTTAGAAAATGGTTTACTCAAATAATCATTCGCACCCACTTCTAATCCTGTCACTAAATCGGTGATTTGATTTTTGGCTGTCAAAAGCAAAATGGGGAGTTCATCGGCTTGCCATGTTTCACGAAGTTTTTGGGTGACTTCATAGCCTGTCATCTGTGGCATCATGACATCAAGCAAAATGGCATCAGGTTGTAACCCTTCTTCTATAATCTTTAAGGCTTGTATACCTGAATTAGCTGGAACAATATGATAGTTTTGCAAGTATAAATAGTTTTTCAGGACTTGTAAATTCACTTCTTCATCATCCACAATCAAAATTGTGAATTGATCACTTGTCTTCTTCTCTGTTTCAATTTCACTAGGAACTTCTATAGGTGCTTGAATTCTTGATAATGAAGAATTGACAACGCTTGAAGAAACTTGCTCATCTGAAACAGGTATTGTAAAGAAAAATTGTGATCCAACATCTACCTGAGATTCAAGCCAAATTTTCCCGCCATGTAAGTTCACTAATTTTTTGCTGACTGCTAAACCTAAACCAGTCCCGCCATATTCTCTTGCTGTGGAACCTTCTGCTTGTTCAAATGATTTAAAGATTCTATCGAATTTATCTTTAGAAATGCCGATACCTGTATCAGAAACTTTTATTTCTAAATGATCTTCAAGCATTTGGGCAGATATTTCAATTCGACCACTTTCTGTAAATTTAATTGCATTACCAATCAAATTATAGAGAATCTGCTGCAAACGGTTTTCATCAGCATAAGCGGCTTTTAATTCTGGCACAATGGCATTAATCAGTTGTATCTCTTTTTTCGCAATCAAAGGTTGGCTTAAATTTAAGACAAGTTCAACAATTTCTCGCAAGCCTACTGGTTTTAGTTGTAGTTCAAGCGTTTTTCCTTTGAGTTTTGAAAAATCCAGAATGTCATTGACTAAGGTTGACAAACGTTTACCACTGCCCACAATCATGACGAGATTTTGTTTTGTTTTCTCGCCTAATTCACCAGTAACACCATCTATCAAAGATTCCGCAATGCCAATAATGCCGTTTAGAGGTGTGCGTAATTCATGAGAGGTATTAGCTAGAAATTCATCTTTAAGCTTATTTAATTGTTGTAATTCGGCATTTTTATTCTCTAATACATGATATGACTCTTTAAGATTTTTTGCCATATTTGCGAATGTTGTTGCCAAAATATTTACTTCATCTTGACAATCTACACGCACAGGTATTTTGGCTGAAAAATTTCCTTGTGCTAATTCACGAGCCGATTGAGTCAGTTCCACTATCGGTTTCGATATTTTTTCTGCAATTATAAAAACAATAATTAATGCGAATACGAGGAAAATAACCGCGGTGATAATGGATTGAACCACCATTCCATGAATTTGTTCTTCAATCTCCTTGTGGGATTGAGCAATTTTTGCCGTAACTTGCGCCAAAGAAAACCCTAAACGTAAAACGCCCTGTTCAACACTGATCGGTATAGGGATGATAAATTCTACAATTTCTTCGTCACCTTTTTTAAAAAAATGCTGTGTTTGGTGTTCTTGCGCGATAGCAAAGTCAACTTCCTTCCCCAACAACTTATTGTCTTGTATTTCTGGTTTGAGTGCTTCATCTATCATTTCCTCCTCAAACGCAAAAGTGTCTTCATCCGTAAATAACAGTTCTTCTCCCGTAAATAAGAAGTCATCTTCTTCCTCATCCACAAACTGTTCTTCTTCCCCCAGAAACATGTTTTCATCCGTTAATGTTTCTAACCCTTGTTCAAGTTCTGGTTTCAAAGTGTGAATCAATACCATGCGATCGAGTGTCATTAAAATGCCATAAACCATATCTGAATTCTTATTGACAGCTGTATGAACTAATTCTGATATGCCAGATAGATTAAAAGCCGCCAATTCCATGGCAACTTGATTGCCAATATTATTAGAAATTGTTTCTCCACGCAGAATGGTTGTTTCCCGCATGAGTTTTGCACGGGTAGTCAATTCGTTTGTCAAAATCTCGTGTTGAGAGCGGATTTGTACGTATGTCACGGTTACTAGCAAGGCAATAACTAAACTTAGCATGGTTGCCATAAGACGCCAACGGATACTATATATATTCATTATATCATTCCTAAAAATAGTCATACTATTTCTGTTTTAAAACAAGCAACGTGATATCATCAAAAACTTGTTGTTTACCAATAAACAGCCGCACATTTTCAATAATGGCTTGTTTAAGTGCATCCGCTGTTTTTTCCCAATGTTGTTTTACAACATCAGAAAGTCGTTCTATGCCATATTCCTCTCTCTCAATATTTTCTGCTTCTGTAATACCATCCGTATACAAAATTACCACATCTCCTGTGTTCAAAGTCACTTCCGTTTGTGCAACATATTCACTAATATCATCGACTAGACCAATAAAAAAGCCTAAATCACTTGTATCTATCAGTTCCAATTCTCCGTTTCGTACAATAATGAGTTCTTCATGTTGACCACAGATTTGTAATTTTCCACCTGATGATGAGGGTTGATATTCCAATATAGAAAGACTGAGATTTTTATCCACTAACATGCGTTCTTGCACATTTTTGTAAATCATGCCATTGATACTTGTTAAAAATTTTGTCGTATCTGTTTCCCCATGTTCCAATAGGGTTCGCACTGCTGCCTGTGTCATTAGTGCTAACATACCACTTTCAAGTCCATGTCCTGTGGCATCACCAATGCCAAGGATAATTCGCCCATTATGTTGAAGAATATCGTAGTAATCTCCACCTACCTCGTCTGCTGGCTCCATAAAACCAGAAATATCCAAGTTTTTGACTTGCTCAAGTTCTTCTTCTTTGGGTAAGAGCATTTGTTGTATTCGACGTGTTACTTCAAGTTCTGCACCCAACCGTGTATTTTCCGTTTTCAACAGTTTTATATTAATATGGGTTTTGAGACGGGCTAATAATTCATCTTTAGAGACAGGTTTTGTTAAATAATCATTTGCCCCAACTTCTAATCCCATCACCAAATCAGCGAGTTGATTTTTCGCAGTCAACAGCAAAATAGGGATTTCATCGGCTTGCCAATTTTCACGAATTTTCTGCGTGACTTCATACCCTGTCATTTTTGGCATCATCACATCAAGCAATATGGCATCAGGTTTTAAACCTTTTTCTATGAGTTCTAATGCTTCATGACCTGAATTAGCCTGAATAATATTATAATCTTCTAAGTATAAATAATTTTTTAGGACCTGTAAATTCACAGGTTCATCATCCACAATCAACACTTTTATTTGAGAATTTGTCGCTTTTTCAGGTTGTACGATTTCTTCAGTCTCTGATGAAATGATAGGTGTGATAACTGCTAACTGAGGGACTGTTGCCGTTTCATTTGAAACAGGAAGTGTAAAGTAAAATCGTGATCCAACACCAATTTCAGATTCAATCCAAATCTTCCCAGAATGTAATTCTACCAACTGTTTAGTGACTGCTAATCCTAAACCAGTTCCACCGTATTCTCTGGAAGTTGTCCCTTCTGCTTGTTCAAATGATTCAAATATTCGATCCAATTTATCCTCTTGAATACCAATACCTGTATCAGAAACACATATCTCCATTTTGTCTTTTACCACTTGAGCATAAATGACAATATGTCCTGTTTCTGTAAACTTAATTGCATTACCTACGAGATTATGTAAAATTTGTTGCAAACGGTTCTCATCAGCATGAGCAGGCTGCAAATCAGGTGCTACGGCATTAATTAATTCTAATTTCTTGTTGCCCAACAGTGGTTTACTCAATGTGAGTACGATGTCGATGATTTCTTTAATCGGCACTGATGCCTGTTGTATATCAAGCGTTTTGTGTTTCAATTTTGAGAAATCCAAAATATCATTCACTAAAACTGATAAACGTTTACCACTACCCACAATCATGACAAGATTGGCTTTTGTTTGAGCACTTAATTCACCTGTCACACCATCTACCAAGGATTCTGCAATACCGATAATACCATTGAGGGGTGTTTTTAATTCATGAGAAGTATTGGCTAGGAATTCATCTTTAAGCTCATCCAATTGTGTCAATTGAACAATGTTATCTTGGAGGGCTTCATTAACGGTTTTCAGTTGGATATGTTGTTCAATAATTTGAAAAGTGATATTATCAAAAACATCAATAAGTAGGCCAATTTCATTGGAATTGGTATGCGGAATATCCAAAATTTGTAATTGTTCAAATTTCATTTCCGTTACTAATGTACCCATTTCTCGAATAGCTATTGTGGTTTGTGATAAAGGCCTTATTAAAAATCTACTGTACATGAAATAAATCAGGCATAGGATAAGGAGACTCGTTGCCACAATATAAGAAATCAGTACTTGACTAATATGAGAAGCCACTGTGTTAATTTCAGAATTGGGCTTAACAATAACCAATTTCCAGTATGAGTCTGGGACATGAAATATGAAGGCGGTTGAGGCTTCTTGTAAAATAAAATCATTTTTCAAATGCACTGTTGTGTACAAATGAGTTTTATTATTTTTAAGAGGATTGGCAATAACAGCCGCCATTAGCTCTGCTTCTTGTTGTTTAATTTTGTAGCTGGCGTGCTCAATTGCCGCAGCAATATTTGGATCATAATTTGATTTTTGAAGTGCTTTATTTAAAATCTCTTTGTTCATCATATCCAAAGCCTTTGATAAAGGAAAAAATAATGGCTCTTTCAATTCTGAGGTTAAAATGAATTCTTGAGTTGGATTGCCTTGGATATTAAAATCGAGTCGTTTTACCCTTTCTGGTTCAGGAAATGTAATAAATTTGTTGTTTCTATCTACAATAAAAACATAACCCCCTGTTTGCTGTCGCAATGATTTTGCGAGCGCGTGTAATCCTTCTAGCTTTAAATCAATAGTCACAGTTCCTGAAAAATTCTTGCTCTGATCAAAGGTCGCGACTGTACAAGTGACCATTGGTTGGAAGGAATAAGGGGACATGTAGGACTCACTCCAAGAACAAGTTCCAGCTTTGGCATGACGGACAGGAATATACCATTCTTCATGGTGATAACCCAATCCTGGTTGATTGTAATCGTCATAGTATTTTAGCCTACCATTAGGCTCTCGTCCCCAAAAGAAACTTCTCCTTTCTTTATCGGCTTGAAAAGCATAAGGTTCAGGCCAAATACCGCCACCTGCAATATCTAAATCGCCATTAAAATTAATGAGATCTGGAAATGTCTCTTTAAAATTGTTTTCTGATTTAGGTAACTTTTCAGCGATCTTTGCTAATGTTTTCGTTAACGCAGCAATTTCAGCAGAACGTGCTGTTAATCCTGATACGGCATTATTACCAATTTGTTCAATGACTTTTGAGGATTCAACGGAAATCAAAGCCTTGCCGCTGGTTTTCATAATCCAAACCATTCCCCCAATGAGCAAGATTCCAAAAAATATGAGTCCAATCAGACCATGAAAACTTAAACTATTGTACCATTTTATGGTTTTATCGTTCATAAAAAATAATTGAGTTGTGAAAAACGAGCGCAAGATAAACCTTGCACTAGTTAAAAATACCTTATTTCCATTCTAACAACAATGATGGCATCAAACGTTGAAAGTTAATGACCCATTTTCGTTGCCAAATAATCTTCTTGTCCCCTTGAACAATTAACTGAATCTTTTTTTTCTTCGCTAAACTGAATACAAAACGTCCTAACATAGAGATACCTGAACTATTAAGTGCCTCAAGTCCCTGTAAATTCAATGTAATGATAGGGGGTTCAAGGTCTATCACTTGGTTCAACAATTGTAGAATTGGATCATATTCCTTACCATTGAGTCGCATAAAACCTTGCCAAGAAATTGTGGCAGTTTCTGTATCATATTTAATGCTATAGTCGTTTGTTGTGATTTTCATTATTTTCTCCTATTCTTACGAATCAAATCGAGAATGTGAACTTAAAAGCTCAACTGTACCATTGTCGTCACAACAATTATTTCAGGATGTTGTTGAATAGTTTCAAATTTCCAACCCAATTTAGCGTTATAATCATCAATCATTGTCAGTAAGCCTAATCCTGATGTTGTCCCACTTTCATCATCATCTGCCCGTTCAATTTGACGAATATACAATTCATCTGATGGTGTATTTAGTAATTCATGTATAAATGATTTAAATCCAAGCACATTTTCTATTGGAAGGTTATTAGAAACCATTAGAGTCAAATGATCTGTATATAAATGTACTTGAAGACTAACATGAGACTCAAAAGAGAAATCATTAAACTTCATCGCATTTTCCAATAATTCATTAGCAATGTAAGCCACTGCTCCTTTGAGTTCTTCTTCCCTTTCTAAGGTACTGGGATCATTCTCATCACTCGGAAAGAAAGTTATCATGTAATCTGCTAAGAAATCAGCCGATAAGCCATTATTGCGCCATCTTTGCTGGAGGGATGTAGAACCTGGAGAAAATCCTATCATCAAGAATTCTTTGCTTTCGTCCTGTTCTTCATGAAAATCACCAAATATTTCTAACATAAAATCAATCCTCTTTGACTCTGGAAATTTCTCCCACATATAGGGGGAGAAATGCAACAGATTTATTGTATTAAGCTTACGCCCATTCAAATTGTAATTTTGGCATGAGGCGTTGAAAATTCTTTACAGATTTCTTTTGCCAAGCAATATCTTTTGAACCTTGCATAAGTAGTTGGATCGTTTTTTTCTTTTGTAGCCCAAATACAAATCGTCCTAACATGGTAATACCAGAGCTATTGAGTGCCTTGAGTCCCTGTAAATTAAAGGTAATTTGAGTAGGTTCCTGTGCCATCACGTCATTCAACAATGTTGTGAGGGGGGCATACTCTTTACCATTCAGTCGCATAATCCCTTGCCAAGTAATGGTGGCAGTTGCAACATCGTATTTAATACTATATTCTTCAGTTATAATTTCCATTCTTTACCCTTAGAAGTCGTTATTAGAGAGCTAAATGCTTAATTGCACCATGGTTGTCACAACAGTCAATTTTGCTCTTTGGGATTGAGATGACACTAGAGAAGCAATTTTGTTCAAAAAACGGGAAATGAAACCCTTTTGTATTATATTGTCTGCCTTCTCTTGTAGAATGGATTCAAATTTCCAACCCAATTTAGCATTATAATCATCAATCATTGTCAGCAAGCCTAATCCTGATGTTGTCATATTATCATCTTGATCAGCACGTTCTATCTGACGAACATACAAGTCTTGCGGCTCTGTATTAAGTAATTCATGTATAAACGATTGAAAGCCAGCGATATTTTCTGAAGGCAGGTGATTGCTAACACATAATATCAAGTGATCACTATATAACATTAATTCCAACTTAATTGGGACATTAGAAGTGCTACCATTAAATTTCATAGCATTTTCTAACAATTCATTGGCAATATAACTCACAGCCCCTTTGAGCTCTGCTTCTTTTTCACAAGACTGAGGATCATTCTCCTCACTGGGAAAAAAAGTTATTAAGTAATCCGCTAAAAAATCCGCTGATAAGCCATTATTTCGCCATCTTAACTGGAGCGGAGCCGAACTTGGCGAAAATCTTAATCTCAAATATTCCTGGCTTTTTAGGGGATCATTATTACATTCACCAAAGATTTGTACCATAATTTGAGTTCCTTTTTGTTAGTTTTAAATCAGGCACGTTCATAAATTGATAATAATGCAGGTACAACTAATAATACTAACATAGTAGAAAACATTAAACCAAATGCAATAGAGGTTGCCATTGGGATTAAAAATTGCGCTTGTAATGAAGTTTCAAAGAGTAGCGGTGTTAAGCCAAAAATCGTTGTTAATGATGTTAATAACACCGCTCGTAATCGTAAACAAGCAGATTCAATCAAAGCCTCTTGTACAATCATCCCCTGTTCGCGTAATTGTTTATAAAATGTGACCAAAACGATGGAATCATTAACAACAATTCCTGATAATCCAAAAAAACCAAAGAGTGATAAAATGGTCAAATCAAGCCCCATTACCCAATGTCCAAAAATTGCACCCACTAACCCAAAAGGGATAATACTCATAACAATAAGTGGCCAGCCATAAGAAGAAAATTGCCAAGCTAATATTATATACATCAAAGCAAGTGCAAATATTAATCCTCGTTTCATATCACTTAAAGTTTCGGATTGGTCAGCTGCACGTCCTTCAAAGGCATATTCAATGCCATAACGGAGACGTAAATCAGGCAAAAAATTTTGTGTTAGATTTTCTAAAATCTGATTATTATTATTAACTGCTTTATCCACATCAGCTGAGATTAGGGTTGCTAAAAGACCATCAACATGACGTATAGCTTCAAAACCACGTTGCGTGCTTACTTGCACAGCAGTTGAAAATGGGACATTAGCCCCATTGGGCAATTGCAGTGTGAAATTTTCTAAATGGACTAAATTGTAACGCTCATTATCTGGCAACATCAGGCGTACTTCAATTTCATCATCCCCAACTTGAAAAATTTGTGTTAAATATCCATCAAATGCTGCACGTAGTTGTCGTCCCACAGAATCTATGGTTAATCCTAATGCCATACCGTATGGTGTTAATGAATATATCCATTGCTCTCTGCCATACGGCATATCATCTTGAATCCCACTCACGCCCTGAAATGTTTTCAATACATTTTTTACCTCAAGAGCAGCCGCTTTCACTTTTTCGATATTATGTCCATTGAGACGAATCTCAATATCTTGTCCTGGTGGACCTCCTCTATGTTCCACAATGATAAGACTTTCTAATCCAGCTTGCTGATGAATTTTCGCTTGCCATGCCTTTATAAATTGTTTATTACGCACCTCACGACTATCAGGTGATATGAGTTCAATCATCAAAGAACCAAATTGTTCACCTTTTCGAGAGCTACCATCTCCGCCTTGTGCACTGCCCAGCCGTGATACCACTACCTTAATAAGCTTATCATTAAGATCTTTTTCTGTGGCGTACAATGTTTTTTCTAAGTGTTTTAAAAAATTATCAACCCGAACAGGTGAAGTACCTGCCACAAAATTTGCATTTGCCTTAATTATTACGCCCTCTGGTGAAGGAAAAAAGGTAAAACTCAATCTTCCCCCTACTATTAAAGCGATTGCTAACATCATAGCCGCTAATATTGTAGCGATAACGCTCCAACGAAAAGCGATGACAGTGCTAATGAGAGAGCGAAAATAGACATCACGTATATAATTAAAGCCTTTTTCAACTTTTTGTCGTAATTTATTGGGTTTTGCATGATGGAGTTTATAAAAGCTTTGTCGTAAATGTCCTGGTAACACAAAAAAGCATTCAAATAGAGAAGCAACTAATACGCAAACCATCACCATTGGAATGGCAAACAAAATATTACCCATAACACCGCCAATTAGCATTAAAGGTAAAAAAGCAGAAATTGTGGTTAATGATGATGCTGTGACAGGGGCTAACATCCGTTGTGCCCCTCCTTCAGCTGCTAAAAGCGGTTGCTCTCCCATTTGAAAATGCGCAAAACCATCTTCACCAACAATAATCGCATCATCAACAACAACGCCTAAAGCCATAATCATGGCAAATAAACTGATCATGTTAATGCTACCACCTGCCATATACAACACTGCTAACATACCCATTAATGAAATAGGAATACCAGCTGCTACCCAAAAAGCCACTCGTCCATTGAGAAATAAAAATAAAACAGCCACAACTAATATTAATCCACCCAAACCATTTCGTAATAACAAAGAAATACGTTGATCAATCAATTCCCAAGCTTGTTGATAAACCTGTAATTTGACACTGGGCGGTAATTTCGGGAGGGTTTCTTTGAGCCAAGTTTGTAATATTTTAGCAGCCTTTAAGGCATCTTCATGTTCTGAACGTCTCAGAGTCAACTCTACTGCTGGTTTACCTTGATAAGTGATACGAATTTCATTGTCTTGTGGACGTCGCGTGATGGTGGCGATATCATCCAATTTTATATAACGACCTGATTTATCAGTTGTTAAGGGCAAATTTGCGAAAGCTAATTCATCACGGCGTTGCCCTAGACTACGCAATTGCCGTGCAACATCATCTCGTCCAATAGAACCAGCTGGAATATCACGACTAAATTGGAGAATTTTTTCACCGATTTGGGGCAAAGTGAGACCTAGATCTACCAATTGAGTTGTCGGAATTTGTATCGCAATTTCCTCTTCAGGCAAACCAGAAATATCAATTTTACCAATCCCACGCGCCAATAAATCACGCTCCATCTGCTGTGCTAAAAGGCGTAGTTCATTAGCATCAGAGGGTCCAGTAATAAGCACACTGGCAATGAGTTCATAATGAATGATTCTACTGATCTCTGGAATTTCCGCTGTGCTGGGTAAATTACGTAATAAGGAAACTTTTTCTTTGACTTGATCGAGTGCCCAGCCCATATCTGTGCCTTTTTCATATTCCAAAAGAATATTAGAAATGGCATTGGCAGAAGTTGATTCCATTTTATGTACATTATCAAGATTGCGTAATTCCTGTTCAATTGGAACAGTAATAGAGGTTTCCACATCCTCTGCGGTTGCACCTGTCCAAACAACTGTTACGGTGATAAAATCTAAAGCGAAATTAGGGAGAAATTGAGTATTGAGTTTGCTTAATGCCCATATTCCACTCATAATCATCATGATCATCAGAAGATTGGCGGCAACTTTGTGTTGGGCTAAAATGCCAATTAAGTTTTGTTGGTGTACTTGTTGCATACTTTAGATTGTTTATTTTTCTTGGGTTGTCGCCGTTTAGCAATTTGTTCATCTGCTGTATTACGAACAATAACTTCATACAAAATGGCTGCTGCATTACCTTGTTTGCGTAATACTCGCCCTAATCGTTGGACATATTCTCTATCACTAGCACTGCCTCCTAAAATCACAGCGACTTTCGCTTCTGGCACATCAATGCCTTCATTGAGTACTTTAGTTGTCACAATGACCCGATAAACGCCTTCACAGAAACTTTCTAAAATATTTTTACGTTCTGCCGCTTTGGTTTGATGCGTGATAACAGGAACCAGGTGTTGTCGAGAAATGCAATAGGCAAAACGATTATGTGCGGTAAAAATGAGCATTGGTTGGTGGAGGTGCTCACGCAATAATTGTTCAAGTACATCAAGTTTAGCTTTGGTTTGATAAATAATTTCTTTCCATTTTAATTCAGCCACTTTTGCGCGACGTGCCTCTACCTGATAGGCACTACGTCTGGTAAATTCATGCCACCATCCTGGACCATGACTTTCTCGCAAACGGTTGTCTCGTACATAGCCAATATATGTCCCATAAGCGAGATCATAAGCCTTTTTTTCATCTTCATACAAATTAACACGAATACGTTGGGTGCGATATTCTGCTAATTGTTGTCCCGTCAACTCATCAATATGTTTGCGATAAACAACTGGACCGACTAATTCAGTTAATAAGGCAACAGGATCAGAGGGATTCTGTGCTTTAAAGAGCCCAAGTTGTTTTTTAGGCTTGGATTTTGGACGATCTATTTCTTGATTAGGATAAGTCGCTGTTAAACCCAAACGATAGGGGGCAGCACACATTAATGCGATTTCATGCCACGAAGGGGCAGGTAAATGGTGAATTTCATCAAAAATCAATAATTTAAATAAATTTCCCAATGTTGCAGCATGTGACCATGCGCTGGGATAAGTTGTCACGGTGATAGGAAGGGCTTCTTTTTCTAAACCGTACCAAGCACCGATAGTCATACCAAAAGCGTTTTCCAAACGAGCATACCATTGATGAAGTAAATCAATTGTGGGAACAACGACAAGAGTACTCACCCCTGTTGCTGCAATCGCCCGTAAAGCTAAAACTGTTTTACCTGCCCCTGTTGGCAAAACAACGCTACCCCAACAATTAGCAGCTTGCCAAGCCTCTTGGGCTTCAATCTGATAAGTATGAGGTACCCAATTTTCTTTAAGTTGGAGAGATAATTGTTGCCAACGAGGGATATTATTACGGATATTTTCTTCATAAAGCCAAGGACGTATTATCCGATAATCAACGGCACGACAACGCCATTTGCCCAGATGCCAACGAAATGGGGTGGGGACTTTAACATTTTGCGCCACGTTCTCAATAACAATTGTGCCGCCATCATAACGGGCGCGAGGTATTTCTTCAGTAGCCTCAAAAGGAAGGCGTTTTTTTGGGATATTAGTGCTCGTCGCTTTCAAATGCTCTCTCCTTAAAACAAAAAATTGAGTCAAATACTGACTTGTAGAGATACCCAAAATCCATTATTATTAGAGTATTTCTATACTTTCATCAATCCTCAATAATGTTTAAATCAAAAAAAATTATCGTCGGCATGTCTGGCGGTGTAGATTCCTCTATCGCTGCTTTACTTCTTAAAAAACAAGGCTATGAAGTAGAAGGCTTGTTTATGAAAAATTGGGAAGAAGATGATACGGAAGAGTATTGTAGTGCAACTGAAGATTTACGTGATGCTCAAGCCGTATGTGATACTTTAAATATACCCTTGCATACAGTCAATTTCTCCAGCGAATATTGGGATAATGTCTTTGCCCATTGTTTACAAGAATATCAAGCAGGGCGTACACCCAATCCCGATATTTTATGTAATCGCGAAATTAAATTTAAAGTATTTTTAGAACATGCTTTAAATTTAGGCAGTACAGTGATTGCAACAGGGCATTATGTTCGTTTAAAACACACAAATGGACAGTATCAATTATTAAAAGGTTTAGATCCCAATAAAGATCAAAGTTATTTTTTATATACACTAGGGCAATCACAATTATCACAAAGCTGTTTTCCCATTGGGGAACTACAAAAAACAAAAGTACGTGCCTTAGCAAAAGAAGCCAATTTAGTTACACAACTCAAAAAGGATAGTACAGGGATTTGTTTTATTGGAGAGCGTCCCTTTAAAGCATTTTTATCGCGTTTTCTCCCAATACAAGTGGGCAATATTGAAACGCCTGAGGGAAAAAATATTGGACAACATGATGGACTCATGTTTTACACTTTGGGGCAACGTAAAGGACTAAAAATTGGTGGAAAAGCTGATAGTAGTGGTCAACCTTGGTATGTTATTGCTAAGGATATACCCAATAATCGTTTGATAGTGGCACAAGGACACAATCATCCCTTGTTATTTAATCATCACTTAAAAACACAAGAAATACATTGGATATCAGGAAAATCCCCGAAATTGCCTTTGACATGCCGCGCAAAAACCCGTTATCGTCAACAAGATCAAGCTTGTGTGATTACCCATACGGACGGACAGACATTTTTTGTTAGTTTTGAACAAGCACAACGTGCAGTAACACCAGGACAATCTTGTGTTTTTTATCAAGGAGAAGAATGTTTAGGGGGGGCGATTATTGAGATGACAACATAAATCCGATTTTTAAAAAAAAATCGGATTTTCTCCAATTTTTTTTACTTAATCTGTTCTAAATACTGTTCAGCAATACGTACCATTTTTCTACGTGAGAAAAGAAATTGTAAACGTTTCCCCCCTTTTTGTCGCCATAATATTGTTGATCGGACACCTGCTAATAATAAGACTCTAATTTTCTCAGCATTATGTTGATCTTCCAGAAAACGACGTTCACCATTGACTTTAATACGAAAATCAAATGTACTTAAAGTTTGGGTATACAAATTAGCTAAATAGCTAATGATATTGGGGTGAGATATGCTATATATTTCGGCTTGAGCTTGGGCTGTTTCAATCGCATTACTAATATTCGTCAACATATCTTGTCGCCGTATCAGCTTACGTTCCAACATAATCATCCCAAGTACATAATGCATCACTTCCATATTTCGCGTATCCCCAGATGCCAATTGGCTTAATAAAACTTGTAAACCAATTTTAACACCTTGCACACCGCCATACACTTCCTCAATGGAATCGGCATCACGTTTTAATATGCTTTGCATACTGGCTTCAAATGGTACAGTATCCAGCAAACCTTTTCGGGAGAGTTGCCGCACTAAATCGGCACATTGAAATATCCCAGCTAATGCAAGAGTGCTATTTTCTATGCTCATTGATCTGAATTCTATTCGTTTGACCAAATCAGATTATAAATGACACAAAAATATAAGTAAAATGAAAAAAAAAATGTGTACGTCGGTGACGTACACATTGAGAGGAGAGAATTGAGAAAATGGTGGAGACGGCGGGAATCGAACCCGCGTCCGCAAGCCCTCTGCCATTGGCTCTACATGTTTATTCCGACATTTAATTTAACTGGCTGCTACCCGCCGGACGGGGAAAACAGACAGCGATTCCGGTACTTGTTTAGTGCTTCAACCCCGAACGAGCATCCATCACGATTCTATGAGAGCGATGCCCGATATCTGGACGCATAGACACGGCTCCAGTCGGAC
>DAOVTJ010000214.1 GCA_030633165.1 Thiomargarita sp.
GTTTCCCCCGATAATACTGATTGCAATGAGTATCGCACCGAGTATAATTAATATTGTTTCTGTTTCCATTCTAATTAATTCTCTCTAAAAAGGTTATCATGTTTTATGAGTGTATCATAATTTTAGCCCAAAATGCGTGTAGGACATACCATGTCATCAATCCTAATTTTTCTCCACAATCCCAATTTCCTCCTCTGTCAAATCATACAACATATAAACCAATTGATCAATTTCACTATCAAGCGCCTCAATTCGCCGTTTCAAGATATTTTTGATTTGTTGCTCGGTGGCTGTGGCGAGTTTTTTATTGAGATCTAGCATGTTGTCAACAAGCTGTACCATTTTATCATGTTTGGCTTTATCGCTTGTATTGTAGATAGGAAGTTGCACAAGATACTGATAAATAAAACGCAAATACCCCCCACGATAACTTGCTGATAAATTAGCATAGAAAAAAGTTATCAGCTTAGAATTAAGAATGCCTAATAAGTATTTATTTGTACTTGGTATAATATAAGCCGTATTAACGCAATATAACTGTCCTTCATTATCAAATGAAAAATTGCCACGTATTGAAATATCGGGCAATATTATCTTTGGCTTTTCAAAAGCCTCATAATAATCACAAGCTCGCAATTCCCACCAATATTCCCCTTGATCACAACGTTTTTGAGCCTTTTTTGTAAAAGGTTTTAGATAAGCAGCGATGCTTGGATAATTCGTTTTTAACCATAAAAAGGCATCTTTTGCGCCATTTGAATTTAATTTTGTCCATCCTTTAGGCATTAAAATCAAATAATTATAATTCGTAAGTGGTTGATAACGTTTAACATCCCTACCCAACAAAAATGGCTTAATCAATTCCTCACTTTTGGTATCTTTAGCAATTAATTTTTCTCGCGTTTTAGCATTAATGACAAAAGCCTCATTTAGTCCCGTTTTAATGCCAGAATAAATTTGTCTCTCTTGGGTAATTAATTTTTCTCGCGTTTTAGCATTAATAACAAAAGCCTCATTTAACCCTGTCAAAATACCACGATAAATTTTCCCATTAACATATTCACCCAATGGGACACCTTTTGCCCGTAATTTATCTAAAAGTGCTCGTGTTTTTTGATCAACTAATGCCCAACCTGAGTCATTTAATGTCGATTGTTGAACGGAGTAATCATTATTTTTTACATATTTCTGTAAATCTGAAAAATCTAATGTTTTAACTTGAGTGGCTTTAAAAATCGCTTGCGGTGCCTTTTTTTGAATACCTAAAATACAAGGATAAGTTGTTGCCTGTTGAAAAACTGGCAAATCACCAAAATCTGTAATTTCTGTTAAATTTTGCTGTTTCAACCACTGGCGCAATGGTTTACCATAATTCGCTCGCATCCATTTATTGGCGACAATAATGCAAAATCGCCCTGATTGACGCAACATTGAAACCCCTTTTTCAATGAAATAAACGTATAAATCCGCCACACCATGCGCAACTTGATAATGTTTCGAGAGATAAGGTTTTGATTCAATCAATAATTCTTGTCGCACATAAGGTGGATTTCCGATCACCGCATCAAATCCACCGGCTTTGAAAATTTCTGAAAATTCCGTTTCCCAATCAAAAGCATTAACGCGATATAAAGTTTCTTCATCTAATAAACCTAATTGTCCAGCATAAAAATCATTGCCAATTAATGAATTTCCACATTTTATATTATTATCTAAATCGGGTAAGACGCGCGTATTTATTAAAGAAAGTTGAGAAATTACACTTTGTTCATCTTCTAAAACTTTTAATAATAAAGAGAGTTTGGTAACTTCTACCGCTTGTGGATCAATATCAACCCCAAAAATGTTATTTAAGAGAATTCGTTTACGTTCTCCAATAGTTAATAAAAATGAGCCACCATGAGATTGATATAAAGCTGGTTTTTTACCTTTTATCCATTTTTCAGGATTTCGCAAATAGCGTTCAAGATGCCACTCTAATAATTTATGATAGGCACCCAATAAAAACGTGCCTGATCCACATGCAGGATCTAAAATCCTTAATTGATTGACAGCACGTCCAACTTGTTTACCTTTAAGTAAGGGATTTATGGTTTGTTTAATAATGTAATCAACAATATAGCTTGGCGTGTAATAAACACCGCCTGCTTTTTTAACTTCAGGCTTTTCTTCAATTTTGACTTGTCTTTGCGGTGTCAAATGAATAATTTTGCCCAAAAATTGCTCATAAACTTGCCCTAAAATATCTGCAGGTAAGACAGAAAATTCATAAGGGCTATCAGGATAATATAGATTTTTGATGATATTTTTTAAAATTTGATCATCAATATTTAATGTCGGTGTTAAGGTATCAGGGTCATCTCGCTTTTTTTCGGCTTTAAAATGAAATAATCCTGAATTATAGCGTTCATCTGCTTGACGAAAAAATTGAAATAGGCGTTTATAAACATTATTACTGTTGCATAAGGTTAAAAGTCGCCCATAATTTTCTATGCCTCGATCTTCGCAAATACGAAGAAAAATGATGCGATCAATGGTTTGTTGTACTGAGAGATTAAGTTGACGTTGTGTAAATTCTGGATTTCGTAAGGCAATATTTTGGGCTAATTGTTCACGCCATTGTTCAATTTCTGCTAAAAATGCGGTATCAACTTCTAGGGTAGATTTTGTTTTTTTCTGTTCTGCGGCATATTGGTCAAATTTGCCTTCCCAAACGGCTTCAAAAGAAAATAAATTGAGTAGTTTTTCCCAATTTTCAAGATAGTCGGTGTATTTGAGATATAAAATACGGGCTGTCGCGGCTTGATCGGTTTTAACAGGTTTGATGCGACAATCATAAACGGCAAATTCGGCAAAATTTGTAAGAATGCTTAGAGATAATTTCGCATTCCAGCCATAACGCCGCACTTGATAGGCGGGTTCTGGTGTTTTATAGAGATTAATGGATGGTTTTTTGGCTTCAACAAAAAATTTTCGTACACCGCCAACACGAAAACTATAATCTGGCATTTTGGTTGCACGCCCTATTTTTAAGGCATCTTCATGAACAACATGGCGATAATTTTCAGCTAATCCCTCTATATTATTAATATCCCAGCCTAAAGCTTGAAAAAATGGGTTAATAAAATCATTACGAGTTTGAGTTTCGTTGTATTTGGGGTGTTGATAGCTTTTTTGTTGATTTTCAAAACGGGTGATTAGGGGTTGAAGTGTGTTCATTCACTAAATACTCCACATTCATGAATACAAAATAATTCTTCAGATAATTGATGCTCTTTACATAGCATTCGGATGACATGACAATCATTTTTTCCTTCTTTACATTTGCAAGGTTCTGCTTTTTTTGACATTAACGTATTTCCCCATCACTTTCCAAAGCATAACCCACTAATTCAGGCTGGTAAGATATAATCTTAATGTCTTCATTAGGTACATTATCTAATCTATAAAGCGTGCCTTCATCTTCTTGTTCTTCCCATATTTCATGAAAACCTTTAACACAATCTTTACTATGTGTCGTTGCAAAGACTTGAACATTTAATTCTTTTGCTAATTTAAAAATCAATTCCCATATTTTGGGTTGGACTGTGTAATGTAATCCATTTTCAAACTCATCAATAAGTAGAAAACCATCTTTAGCATTGACTAGGGCAAGAATAATGTGAAATAAATGAGTCATGCCATCCCCTAAACTTTTTAATGGAATCTGTTTTTTGCCGTCTTCATAAATCAAAAGAGGTATCATACTTTTTCCACGTCCTACCAAAACAACTTCTTGAATATTTTCATCAATCAATTGTAGCCCTTCAAAAACAACTTTTCTTAAACCAGGTTGAACATTGATGTTGTCCCATAGAATAGCCACTTTACCAAGGTTAATAGGCTTAGTTGATACCACTTGAACATTCAGTTTGGCTTCATTACTGGATAAACGATAAGGTAAAAAGCGTCTTTTCTGAGTTTCAATTTGATTCACACGCACTCGCGCTTTAATTTTATTAGCTATTTTAATTTCTATCACTAATTCAGTAGGATTTTCACTATCAAATATTTTAGTTTGACTTGCGTCAAAACGAATAAACCGTCGTGTGTCATCAGTTTCAATGGTTTTATAAGTATAAAGTTGAAGTGTCAACTGTTCTTGAGTATTTTGTTCACTACCAATTTCTATACCACTTTCTCCTACTTTTGGAAATTGATAAGCATAAAAGAGATGACGAAGTGGATTTTCAATATTTTCTATAGACTCGACATCATTTTCTTGTTGTCTTTGTATTTCCCAATTTTCTCCCCGTTCGAGAATGAGTTCATACAATGTACGAGGAGAGGCATTTTTAGCATACAAATGTAATGCTTCCAACAAGCATGTCTTTCCAGA
>DAOVTJ010000042.1 GCA_030633165.1 Thiomargarita sp.
TATTCGTTTGAGCAAGGTTGCTGCTGCAGAAGCAGGTGGAATTACTCAACATATTGGTGCTTATCATGTAGATACAGCTAAAGGGAGTGTCTGCTTTTTAGATACACCTGGACATGCAGCTTTTACTGCAATGCGGGCACGTGGCGCTAAAGTAACAGATATTGTGGTATTAGTTGTCGCGGCAGATGATGGTGTCATGCCACAAACTATTGAAGCAATACAACATGCTAAGGCAGCTGAAGTCCCTCTATTAGTTGCTATTAATAAGATTGATAAAGCAGGTTCTGATCCAGAACGGGTGAAACAGGAGTTAGTCACTAAAGAGGTTATTCCAGAAGAGTGGGGCGGCGATACGATGTTTGTGCATGTTTCTGCGAAAACTGGAGAGGGAATTGATGATTTATTAGATGCCATTTTATTACAAGCCGAAGTGTTGGAATTGACCACTGTCGTTGAAGGTGCAGCAACTGGGGTGATTGTTGAATCACGCTTGGATAAAGGACGTGGTGTTGTAGCCACTTTGCTTGTCCAAACTGGTTGTTTGCAAAAAGGTGATATCCTTTTAGCAGGTAAAGAATTTGGTCGTGTGCGCGCAATGCTCGATGAAAACGGTAAACATTTAAATACAGCAGGTCCTTCTATTCCTGTTGAAATACTTGGTTTATCTGGTCTTCCCAATGCAGGTGATGAAGCTATCGTGGTAGTTGATGAACGTAAAGCTCGAGAAATTGCTTTATTCAGGCAAGGCAAATACCGTGATGTTAAACTGGCACGTCAGCAAGCGTTGAGTTTGGAAAATATGTTTTTGCATTTGCAAGCAGGGCAAGTGAGTACGCTCAATATTGTACTGAAGGCTGATGTGAATGGGTCAGTAGAAGCTTTATATGATGCTTTAACTAAGCTGTCTAATGATGAAGTTAGAGTTAATATTGTGGCTAGTGCAGCAGGTGGTATTAATGAATCTGATGTGAATTTAGCAGTTGCTTCTGGTGCTATTTTGATAGGTTTTAATGTACGTGCCAATATAGCTGCTAAACGTTTAATTACCGAGGAAAATGTAGATTTACACTATTATAGTGTAATTTATGAAGTAATAGAAGAGGTTAAGCAATCACTCAGTGGTATGCTTTCTCCAGAAGTCAGAGAAGAAATCATTGGTTTAGCTGAAGTTCGTGAGATCTTCCGTTCTCCTAAATTTGGATTGATTGCAGGTTGCTTGGTTATCAATGGGCTTATCAAACGCAATAATCCTATCCGTGTGTTGCGTGATAATGTTGTTATTTTTGAAGGTGAATTGGAATCATTACGCCGCTTCAAAGATAATGTTTTAGAGGTTCAAGCAGGTACCGAATGCGGTATTGGGGTTAAAAACTATAATGATGTTAAGGTTGGTGATCAAATTGAAGTTTATGAAAGGAAATTGATTGCACGTACACTTTAACTAACAATTTATCAGTTATCAGTAATTACTGATAACTGATAACTATTTTTTTAATATTCTGATGAAAGAATTTAAGCGTAGCCAACGTGTTAATGTACTCATTCAGCGCGAATTAGCTGATATTATTCGTCGAGAAGTCACAGTATCCAATTTGGGTATGTTGACGATTTCTGGGGTAGATATTTCGCCTGATTTTAAATTTGCACGTATTTATGTGACTGTTTTGGGTGGTTCATTGGGTGTCAAAAAAGCTATGGAACATCTTAATGAACTTGCTGGAATGTTGAGATATCATTTATCTCAGCGTTTAAGTACACGCACAACACCACGTTTACAATTTTTACATGATAGTTCTGTTGAATATGGTAGTCGCTTATCAGCCTTAATTGATTCTGTCACTCCTCATGACTAGACGACAAACTGGACGTAATGTACATGGTATTTTATTGTTAAACAAGCCGATTGGTATTAGTTCAAATGCGGCTTTACAACATGTGAAACGTTTGTTTCAAGCACGTAAAGCAGGACATACGGGCAGTTTAGATAATCTTGCTACTGGTTTATTACCTATTTGTTTAGGAGAAGCGACAAAGTTTTCAGGTTTTCTATTGGAAGCTGATAAGTATTATCAAGCTGAAATGATTCTTGGGGTAACAACAACTACTGGGGATGCGGAAGGCGAGGTTTTACAAACTCGTCCACTTGATGGTATTAATCAAGAAAAGATTGATGCGGTTATTCAATCATTTATTGGTCAAACACAACAAGTTCCTCCAATGTATTCTGCTCTAAAACATCAAGGACAGGCACTGTATAAATTAGCGCGTCAAGGTAAAGTGGTGGAACGTAAAGCACGTTCTGTGACGATTTCAAGCCTCTCTGTGCTGAATTGGGTTGAAAATCGCCTTTCTATAGATGTACATTGTTCTAAGGGAACTTATATTCGTACTTTAGCTGAAGATATTGGTGAAATGTTAGGGTGCGGTGCTTATGTGAGTGCCTTACATCGTTTTGGGGTGGGTGATTATCGTGATTTATTCGATTTTGAAACACTTGAACAACATGCAGAACAGGGATTAGAGAGCTTAGATAATTTACTTATACCAATGCACACTGCACTTTCGCAATGGCCAGAAATTTGGCTCTCGTCAGAACTTGCTTATTATGTGCGACAAGGACAAGCTGTACAGGTTTCTAATATTCCTACAAAGGGCAGGGTTAAGCTGTTTGCTGAGGAAGGTGGTTTTTTAGGGATTGGGGAAGTTTTAGGTGATGGGCGTGTTGCTCCTCGACGATTAGTCAATCTTTAAAAATCTGTTTATTTATTTAAATTTTGTTATTATTTAATTCACTTTTTATTCAGGAGTATTATTTATATGTTGAGCAGCGAGACTACAGCCCAACTGATTAAAGAACATCAACGTTCCCCGAATGACACTGGTTCATCTGAAATACAGGTTGCTTTGTTGACTGCCAATATTGCCGCCCTTTCAGGACATTTTAAAACTCATAAAAAAGATAATCATTCCCGACGCGGTTTGATTACTATGGTCAACCAACGGAGACGTTTATTGGATTATCTTAAAAGAGAAGATATGGGGCGGTATAAAAATTTGATTGCCACTTTAGGCTTGAGACGTTGATAACTGATAACTGATAACTAAAACTGAATATGACCGCTCATAAAAAAACATTTCAATACGGTCAACACAGCCTCACCATTGAAACAGGTGAAATTGCCCGGCAAGCTAATGGTGCTGTGATGGTTAGCATGGGAGATACGATGGTTCTAGTGACTGTCGTAGGTAAACAAGATAGCAATCCAGACAAAGATTTTTTTCCACTGACAGTGGATTATCAGGAACGCACTTATGCAGCTGGAAAGATTCCTGGTAGTTTTTTTAAACGTGAAGGTCGTCCTTCTGAGAAGGAAATACTCACTTCGCGCTTGATTGATCGACCCTTACGCCCACTTTTTCCTGATGGGTTTAAGCATGAAGTACAAGTGATTGCGACTGTCATGTCTTTGGATCCTGATATTGATCCTGATATTCCAGCGTTAATTGGTGCCTCAGCTGCTGTGGCAATTTCTGGTTTACCTTTTAATGGTTATTTGGGGGCTGCGCGAGTTGGTTATCTTAATGGTGAGTATATCCTCAATCCCACTTTAAAACAATTGGATGCTGCTGCTTTAGAGCTTGATCTTGTGGTTGCTGGGACAAAAACAGCAGTGCTAATGGTTGAATCAGAAGCCTCTGAGTTAAGTGAAGAGGTTATGTTAGAAGCAGTACTGTTTGGGCATCAAGAAATGCAAATCGTTATTGATGCTATTGAGGAATTAGCCGCCACCGTCGGCAAACCTGCTTGGGATTGGCAACCCAAACCAGTAGATGAGAAATTAATTGAGCAAGTTGTTAAATTGGGTTCTGAGAGTTTACGTGAAGCTTATCAAATTAAGGATAAACTCGTTCGTCGTGATCAGCTTAATGGTGTTCGTCAAGAGATTATCACAAATATAGAATCTGAGGAATGGATTCCAAATAAAATTAAGAAGATCATAGAAAAGCTTGAAAGAGACATTGTACGGGGAGATATTCTTACGCATAAAACCCGTATTGATGGACGCGATACTCAGACTGTACGCCCTATTTCTATTCGTACAGGTGTATTGCCCCGCGCACATGGTTCGGCATTATTTACTCGTGGAGAAACGCAAGCGATAGTGGTAGCCACTTTAGGAACAGAGCGTGATGCCCAAATCATTGATGCTTTAGAAGGGGAATATAGAGAAAGTTTCATGTTACATTACAATTTTCCCCCATATTGTGTTGGAGAAACAGGACGGGTAGGTACACCTAAACGTCGTGAAATAGGACATGGGCGTTTAGCGCGGCGCGGTGTACAAGCAGTATTGCCAATAGAAGAGGCTTTTCCGTATTCTGTACGTATTGTATCTGAAATTACTGAATCTAACGGTTCAAGTTCAATGGCAAGTGTTTGCGGTGCAAGTTTAGCTTTGATGGATGCTGGGGTACCAATTAAAGCACCTGTTGCTGGGATTGCGATGGGACTGATTAAGGAAGATGATCAATTTGTCGTTTTATCTGATATTATGGGCGATGAAGATCATCTTGGTGATATGGATTTTAAAGTAGCGGGTACCAGTGAAGGTGTGACAGCTTTGCAAATGGATATCAAGATAAATGGTATTACTCGTGAAATTATGGAAGCAGCTCTCGCACAAGCGAAAACGGGGCGTTTACATATTTTAAGTGTGATGCAGAAGATCATTACAAAGCCACGTGATGAGATGTCAAAATATGCGCCACGTATTCTTACTTTTCAGATTAAACCCGAGAAAATTCGCGAAGTTATTGGTAAAGGTGGTTCTACCATTCGTGCCATTACTGAAGAAACAGGAACGACTGTAGATATTAGCGATACAGGTGTAGTGAAAGTGGCTTCTGTTGATTTGATGGCTGGTGAAGAAGCACGTCGTCAGATTGAGGCGATTACTGCTGATGTGGAAGTTGGTACAATTTATGAAGGCAAAGTGGTAAAATTGATGGATTTTGGTGCTTTTGTGACGATTATGCCTGGTAAAGATGGTTTAGTTCACATTTCGCAAATTTCCAATGAGCGGGTTGAAAAAGTCAGTGATAAGTTAAAAGAAGGTGAAACGGTAAAAGTCAAATTGCTTGAAATAGATAAGCAAGGGCGGCTTCGTTTAAGTATGAAGGCTGTTAATTCTTAACTTTATGTTTCGGGAATGATTTGTTTAATTCCCGAAAATCTCAAAGATTTTATGAACCAAGAAAATGCTCTCATCGGCTGTTTGTTGGGCACAGCTATCGGCGATGCTCTCGGTTTAAGCTATGAAGGTTTATCGCCTCAACGATCGATTAAGCTTTATCCTGCCTTCAATAAATATCATTTTATTTTTGGGAAAGGTATGGTGTCTGATGATACGGAGCATACTTGTTTTGTGGCACAATCTCTCATTAATAGTGATATTGAAACTTTTAAAAGCCGTTTTGCATGGAAATTAAGATTTTGGTTTTTAGGTTTACCTGCTGGCGTTGGTTTTGCAACTTTAAGATCAATTTTTAAATTATGGTTAGGTTTTTCACCGAATAAAAGCGGTGTTTTTTCAGCAGGTAATGCACCTGCAATGAGAAGTGCTATTATTGGGGTATACTATGGGCATGATCGGGATAAATTAAAATCTTTCGTCAAAGCATCAACGCTTGTCACTCATACTGATCCAAAAGCGGAATTTGGGGCTTTAGCAGTCGCTTTAGCAGCCAGTTTTAAAGAAAATATCTCTCCTCAAGACTATTTCAATCAACTTTCAGAGTTATTAAAATCTGAACCTGCCGAAGAATTTCTACTCCTTATAAAAAAAGCCATTGATAATATCGGTGATTCGTCTATTTCTTTTGCACAATCCTTGGGATTTTATAAAGGCGTCAGTGGTTATATTTATCAAACAATGCCGATTGTGATTCATGTTTGGTTAAGAAATCAGGAGGATTATCAATCTGCTATTCTTGATATTATACGTTGTGGCGGTGATACTGATACAACGGCTGCAATCGTGGGTGGCATTATTGGTGCTCGAGTTGGAAAACAAGGTATTCCTCAACCTTGGCTAGAAAATTTATGGGAATTTCCAAGAAATATTAAATGGATGGAAAAGCTTGGGCAAGACTTGTCTTGTAAAAAGCCCCAGCCTTTGAGATTTTTTGTAATTCCTGCAATTTTATTACGTAATTTTATTTTTCTTATTGTCGTTTTGTTGCATGGATTTCGTCGATTATTGCCGCCTTATTAAAACGACTAAACCATTGATTTAAAAAAAAATTAAGACAGGATTTTATTGATAGCCTCAACAAGTTCCTCTGGATAACATGGTTTAAAAATGACCTCTGTTGCTCCCAGTTCCAGCGCAATAGGTTGTGTATCATGTCTCGATCTACCAGTTAATGAGATAACTGGTATGTCTAGCTTGGCTTCCTGCCGTAACCAACGTAAAAAACCCATTCCATCTAATACAGGCATCATCATATCAAGAGTAATTAGGTCAGGTGTTATGATTTTTAACTGTTCTTTAGCATCTTCGCCATGAATAGCTTCAAAGACTTCATACCCTCCTATATTAAGGAACATCTTTAAAAGACTTCGTAAATCTTCATCATCATCAACTAGTAGTATTTTTTTTGCTATTTTGGTATTCATATTTTCTATAGTGTTATTGTGGCTATTGGCTTCGGTTTAGGGTATTGATACGAATTATGGTAACATTATCCATGGATATCTGAGAACTAACTCAAAAGTTTCGAGGATAATATTTTTTTACTTACCATTTATAGCAGATATAAAATGAAGTACATTCTGATTATACTCATAACCCTACAAGGTTTCGCAACAGCTGCCGAAATGTCATGCGATGTGCCACTCGAATTGAAAGAAACATCTTATACAACTCCTTGGCAACGCTATAATCGTTGGAAGCAAAATGATTGGAAAAAATATGCTAACTTACGGCATGACGTGTATTCGCCAATCTCTGTTCCCCAAAATATTGAAATACTGAGCAAAGGTAATCCAGAAAACGGAAAAAAACTGGTCATAAACCGTAAACGTGGCGGTGGATGTGTCGCTTGCCATATCTTGCCAGACACCGCTTTACCTGGTAATGTGGGACCCAATCTTTCTTTTATGGGACTTTTGGGACGTTCAGATGAGTATTTATTTAAGTATATTTACGATGCCCGTCTGTTTAACCCCATCACCGTTATGCCACCTTGGGGTGCAAATCAGGTATTTAGTAATATTGAAATCAAGGATATCGTAGCCTATTTACAAACCTTGACACAATTTATCCCGCCAAAAGATAATCCCGCCACACGTCAGATACCTACTGACACACGTGATAATTTGGATCCATTTGAAAATCCTAGCATATTTAGTCTGGATTTAGGAGAAGAACTCTTTGAGCAATCTTGTCAAAATTGTCACCAAAAGGCTGTGGAAAATGAATTCACAACTTGGGCTGCTTCGATGCCAAAATTTGAAACTCGTTTAAATAAAATTATTGGTATAGAAGAATTTATTACCCGTCATACGCTGGCAACCACAGGGGATAAACATTTATCACAATCAGAAGAAAATCTAGCCTTAGCAATTTATCTCCGTTATTTAGCAAATGGGCAAAAGATTGCCATAGATGATAGCGATGCTAATACAAAAGCCGCTATAAAACGGGGTAAAACCCTAACGCAACGTAAGATTGGACAATTGAATCTTGCCTGTATGGATTGCCACCTTAAAAGTGCTAATAAATGGATACGTGGTCAATATCTTATACCCACCGCTGGTATGTATGATCATTTTCCAACTTACCGTACCAGTCGTGGCGACATTTGGGATATTCGTAAACGTTTTCAATGGTGTGGCGTGGCAACTCGCGCAAATGAATTGCCACCTGATGCCCCAGAATATGGAGAAATAGAAGTTTACTTAGCACATCTTAATAATGGTCATATCTTGAATGTGCCAGGACTTGGGCATTAATCTAACAACCAAGGAGCCTTAGCTTCTTGGTCTTGTTTAACTTCTTGCATCATTTCCCAAATATGCTTGCGCTCCTCACCGATAGGGTCTATGACCTCCCAAGCAGAGTAAATCGCATACATGAGAGCATTAATTTTCCCCTGATTCTCTAGCAGTATAGAACGAAAATGAGGAGCGACCCCCTCCTTCACAGGCGGTCCCATTTCTTCTAAGGTTTTAACCGCTGCACATCGGAGACTAATGTCATTATTTTCTTCTAGTAATATGTCGATCAGATAAGAGAGCATGCTACGGGCATCTTCTCCCCGTGCCCATGCGGGAGAAATTTTATTTAACAATTGATTAGCTAGTTGACATATATCGCTATTACCATGGACTCTGGCCTTTATGAGAACTGGAATTGTATGTATAGCAGGCTTGCTATGTGACCAATTGGGATCAAGTTTCTCTAAAACGATTAAGGCATCTGCCCCGATCTTGCGGCGATTTTCACTTTGACTATCTATTTTGGCTTCTATAATGGCAGGGATAATTTTCTCAGCACTGGGATCAATTTTATCTAATAATTGACTCGCTGCATTATTAACCTCTTGAAGGCTACCTGCTTGCGACTTCATAAGAATAGGAATTTGGCAACGTGCTGTTTCACTTTGTAACCATTCAGGATCATATTGTTCTAATATAGCTAGAATACGATGACGGATTTGCGTATCACTATAAATTAAGGCTCTGACAAAAGCGATTATGAGAAGTGAAATTATTTTTTCACGTTCGTCTGCATTTTGCGGCCATTGTTGAATTTCAAGATCCTTTAAAAATATGGAGGCGATTTGACGGGCATGACTATCACAATTAAGCAGCTCTTTAACAAAAAACGGAATAGCACGAATAGATTCTTCTATATCTTTTCGCCATTTTGGATCAATTCGATCTAAGGCTGTTGCAGCAGCATAATTGAGCTTATTATTGCTATCAGTCAATGCTGTAATTAAGCTATGAATACTGGAAACAGCATCTGTTCCAAATTCTCCTAAAGCGACAGCAGCGGCATATCGGAGTTTCACATTATCTTCTTCTAACAACGCATCATTCAGATAAGAAACCGCTTCTACAGCGCCCATCTTTCCCAACGCTTTGGCTACAGCACAACGAATTTGAGGATTATTATCTTTTTCATCCAGCATTATTATAAGATAGTAAACCGCTTCTTTGAAAGGTGTTAGTTTTTCAATGGCTTCAATCTTTTGTTCGTTATTAAAATTTGGAGAAGTGCAAATGTTAAGCAATGCATCAAACTCTTTATTAGGTTTTTTCCCAAAAAAATCCATAATCTGATCTCCAATCGTGGTTAATTCGCTGCTTCAGTTTTTCGCAAATGACCACCAGGATCGATTTGACTCAAGGCTGTTTCGATCAGATGACGTATATGTTCATCTTCATTATTTTCCTGCACCTTCACAAGAGAAGAAATGGCTTCAGTGGCCTCTTTCCCCAGTTCTCCTAAAACCTGAGCTGCAAAAGGAATGCTTTCAGTCTTTTTTAATGCATTGAGAAGATAAGGAATTGCACGACGAGAAATTTTACGTCGTGTCCAAAATGGATCAATTTTCTTCAAAATATCATGGGCACCATTGCGGATCTCACTATCGCTATTGACCAAGGTAGTCACAAGATAAGGGATGCTGAGAAGAGCAGTTTGATTTTGTGGCCATTGGGGGTAGATTTTCTCAAAAACATTAAAAGCTTCAGTAGCTTCATTTCTATTTTCTAGATGCTTACCTGTTCTAGCTTTAACAAGAGAAGGGATGGCTTTTTCAGCAGTCGGATCAATTTTCCTTAAAGCTTCTTTAGCAAGCCTGCAAACAGATTCATTATCATTAACCATAGCAGTTACGAGATAAGCAATTGCGCGATCAGCAGCATCACTTTGTGCCCATTCAGGATCGATTTGATCTAATGTAGCATTTATAAGAGCACCTAAATCAAGAGTATTAGTCACTGCCAATGCTTTGACAAGATAATGAATTGCATCACGTGCACTTTCACTAGATAGCCATTGCGGTTCAAGTTTTGCTAAATTTACAGCCGCAAAGGCACATCGACTAACATCAGTATAGTTAGTAATTGCTTTAGTAAGCGTAGGGATTGCACTACGAGCCGCTTCTAGTTTCCACCATTCGGGATCAATTTTAGTCAGAGCCGTAGCAGAAATATTGCGAACTGTTGGTTTATCATCTACCAAACTTGTCAACAATTGGGGAATGGCAATGATGGCACTTGCCCCTATTTTCCCCAAAGTCACGGCAGCTGCTGTGCGAACTTGACTATCACTCTCTGATAATGCTTTCATTATATCAGGAATAACATCGCTTACACTTTCATTTTGTGTCCATTGTGGATCAATTCTTTCATTTAATGCGATAGTAGCGGCACAACGAACCCCATCATTATTATCAACCAATGCTTTCACAAGAAGAGGAACGGTTGGTAGAGCAGGCATCCCAATTTCTCCTAAAGCTTCAATGAGACTACGACGAGTACTATTACTTTGCTCTACAGCTAAAGCGTTTAAAAAAGACGGAACAACCCGATTCCCATGTTCGAGTAATGCTGTAATCGCAATCTCTTTATCAGTCGTTGAATAGTCAGGCGAAGTGCAAATCTTCTCTAAGTCTTCAACGGACATGACACGTCCCTTGGACAAATTAAGATATAAACTATTTGCGTACCCAAGGACATAAGCACCTACCAATAATCGAAATAAAATGGCTAAACCTAATATACCCCATTTGTAAGTACCATCATCATTTTGCACTGGTACACTATGAAGATTATTTTCCCAGTTAAATATCTCAAAAGCATCTCCAATATCTAATGTACGTAAAATATTTTCTAAAGGCCATAAAAACCAATCTGCCATTGCCCAATCACCGTTTATTGCCACAAAGACAATACTAACAATGACTCCGCCCAATACTGCTAAGCGAAAACGCATAAGCCATTCAAATATGTTAGTAAACCATTTTCCCAAATTAGACGTGGAACGATTGTGAAAAAAGATTATAATGGCACCCAAGATAAAAAAATCTACCATAATGTGCATACTAACAAGTAGTAAGCCGACAAAGGTACTTATCTGGTTGATATTTTGAAAATAGAAGACATCATAATCGCTAAGACAATCTACAACATCAATAGCCCGTAAAATATGCGTTGCAATTAATATTATCCAATCATACCAACGGGGTTCTAAGTAATAGTCATAATTTTCTATACCAAGAACATCATGAATCAAGATGAACAAAAGCCCAAAGAGTACTAATTGAACAATATTGAGGTACATCACATTAAGACTAATTGTTCCTTGGCGCAACAAATAAGCTACTGATAAACTAAAATTGAAAAGAATAAGACAAGCAGTACTCCAAAGTAATATTTGATTTTCAGGTAAAAAAAATGCAACTATACAATAGAACAGAGAAAATAATGTGAGTATAGGAACAAGATATTCTTCCATTGGTTTTGTCATAAAAAACTCCTAAATTTTAGGGGAGAAACATATTGTTCCTCCCCTACATGTTCATTTTTGTTCAGTAATTTGTGTAATAATCCAACGTTGGTTATCACCGTCATGTTCAGTATATTGCACAATATTATCTGTCTTGTCTGAAACTGCTAGCATCAAACCGCTATGTTTGCATTGTAAAAGAAAACTATTTTCTTCTTTCTGAGCAATCAATTTCCATTTTTGAGTATCAGTACTAACACATTGATTTTGATATATTTTTGCATTGTCTTTCTTTGATGAAGATGATAAATCTAGGCATTTTTTACTTCTAACAGAAAAAATATGATAATAACCCTGATCATCGCCTCCTAAAGCTTGAAAGTACCATTGTTGATTTAATCCATTACGCCAATTATCTTGACGAATAAGCATCCCATCTTTTAATGAGCCTTGTGGAACATAAATAAATTTTCCACTACTGATTGATTTTAGACTGTAACCTATCCTATTTGGCAATAATGCGCTTTCAAAGGTGGAATTATTGTGCTTGCTTTTTTCGAGAGTTTCCTCAAGATTTGTACAGGTTGCTAAACTTGTTGATAATTTACGTTCAACTTCTTCACATTGCGCTTGCTCTTGGCTCTGTTGTTCCGATATTGTCATCAATTTATCTTTTAGAGACTGTTCGGTTTCTTGATATTGTTTTGATATCTCCACCAATTGATGCTGGCATTCTTTAAGAGATTGTTCTTGTTCCTGTTGCTTTTGTTCTAATATCTCTGCCATTTGATGTTCACTATCTTGAAGTGATTGTGCAACATCATGATATTGTTCTAATATTTTTTTCAATTGACATTTAGTTTCTTCTAAAGATTGTTCAATCTTTTTATGTTCTTCTTGTTCAAGATGCTGTTGTTTAAAAGTGATCATTAATTCACGTTTTGTTTGTTCAACAGATTGTTCGGTTTGTTGAAGTTGCTTTTTTTCACGAGTCCGTTGAACTGTAGTGAGTGTCAATTCGCGTTTTGTCTCGTCAAGAGACTGTTCAGAATCTTGACGTTGTTTTTGTTCACGAGTCAGTTGTTTATAAGTCGTTGTCAAATCTCGTTTTGTCTGTTCTAAAGACAATTGAGATTGTTGATGTTGCTTTCGCTCTCGGTTTAGTTGTTCTGATGTGCTTGTTAAATCACGTTTAAACTCTCCAAGAGATAATTGTGCTTGTTGACGTTGCTTTTGTTCACGGTTTAGCAGTTTTGAAGTGGATGTCAAATCGCGTTTTGTTTGTTCAAAAAACTGTTGAGCTTGTTGACGTTGCTTTCGCTCACGATTCAGAACTTCTGATGTGCCATTCAAATCTATTTTTATTTTGGCAAGCTCTTGTTCTGCTTGTTGTCCTTGAATGATGATGACTAATAAACAAAAGATACCAATAATGCTTGCAATAAAAATTTCCATACTTCTGTATTCCTATTATTCAATGAATATTTGACAAAAAAACTGTTTTTGTATAAAATAATGTTTTCTAATAGATATGATAAATATCATCTATCATATTTATGATAACATTTTTTATTGCATTTATGTATAGGAGATATCAATGCCGTCACGACGACAACTTGCCAACGCTATTCGTGCTTTGAGCATGGACGCTATACAAAAAGCGAATTCTGGTCATCCTGGTGCGCCAATGGGTATGGCAGATATTGCTGAGGTGTTGTGGAATGATTATATGAACCACAATCCTGCTAATCCAAATTGGGTTAACCGTGACCGTTTTATCATGTCTAATGGACATGGTTCAATGCTAGTTTATTCTCTCCTGCATTTGACTGGTTATGATTTACCAATATCAGAAATCAAGAATTTCCGTCAATTGCATTCAAAAACACCAGGACATCCCGAATATGGTTATGCACCTGGCATTGAAACAACTACTGGTCCTTTGGGACAAGGTATCACTAATGCAGTAGGCATGGCGATTGCTGAAAAAGTTTTAGCAGGGCAATTTAACCGTCCAGCACATGATATCATTGATCATCATACTTATGTCTTTTTGGGTGATGGTTGTCTGATGGAGGGTATTTCTCACGAGGCTTGCTCATTAGCAGGGACTTTAGGGCTTGGGAAATTGATTGCATTTTACGATGATAATGGTATTTCAATTGATGGTAATGTTGAAGGCTGGTTTACTGATAATACACCGCAACGTTTTGCTGCTTATGGGTGGAATGTCATTGAAGATATAGATGGACATGATGCTGATGCTATTAAACGGGCTATAGAAAAGGCACGTTTGCAAGAAGATAAGCCGACGTTGATTTGTTGTAAAACTATCATCGGTTGGGGTTCTCCAAATAAACAGGGTACAGAATCTTGTCATGGGGCTGCTTTAGGAAATGATGAAATCGCTTTAGTTAGAAAAAAAATAAATTGGGAACATGATGCTTTTGTGATACCAGATGATATTTATCAGGGATGGGATGCTAAAGGTAAAGGGAGTCAGCTTGAAAAAGCTTGGTCTGAAAAATTTGATGCGTATGAAAAAGAATTCCCAGATATCGCATCTGAATTAAAACGCCGATTAA
>DAOVTJ010000159.1 GCA_030633165.1 Thiomargarita sp.
ATTTCTTTGTCTGATTATAAGGGCAAGTATGTTGTACTGTTTTTCTATCCTTTGGATTTTACTTTTGTTTGTCCTTCTGAATTGATTGCTTTTGATCATCGCTTATCTGAGTTTAAGGAACGTAATGTGGAAGTGATTGGGGTTTCTATAGACTCACATTTTAGCCATTTAGCTTGGAAAAATACGGCAGTCAATAATGGCGGTATTGGTAATGTTCAATATCCTATTGTTGCAGATATTAATAAGGCAGTTTCTGGGGCTTATGATATGTTGACAGGTCCTGGTATTGCTCTACGTGGTTCTTTTTTAATTGATAAGGAAGGTGTCGTACAACATCAAGTTGTCAATAATCTTTCTCTTGGACGTGATATTGATGAAATGTTACGTATGGTTGATGCACTGACATTTACAGAGGAAAATGGCGAAGTTTGCCCTGCAGGTTGGAGTAAGGGTAAAGCTGGAATGAAAGGATCTACTGCTGGTGTTGCTAAATATTTAGCAGTTCATGCTGATAAACTTTAATAGGAGCACTTTATGCCATACGAATTACCTGCTTTGCCGTATGATACTAATGCATTAGTTCCCCATATTTCTCAGGAAACTCTCGAATTCCATTATGGAAAGCATCATCAGACTTATGTCACCAATTTAAATAATTTGGTTGTCGGCACCGAGTTTGAGAAAATGTCTTTAGAAGATATTATCAAAAAATCTTCAGGCGGAATTTTTAATAATGCAGCACAGATTTGGAATCATAGCTTTTATTGGAATTGCCTGAACCCAAATGGTGGTGGTCAGCCAAGTGGTGATTTACTTGCGGCTATTGAAAAATCATTTGGATCATTTGACTCATTTAAAGAGGCTTTTGCCAAAACTGCTATCACAACTTTTGGCTCTGGTTGGGGTTGGTTAGTCAAAAAAGCTGATGGTTCTTTGGCATTAGTAAGCACAAGTAATGCTCAAACACCTTTAACAAATGGCGAAGTCCCTTTGCTTGTTTGTGATGTTTGGGAACATGCTTATTATATTGATTATCGTAATGCTAGACCAAAATATGTTGAAGCTTTTTGGAATTTGGTCAATTGGGATTTTGTAAGTCAAAATTTTAAATAATTGACTTTTGCCTTGAGCTAATGCTCAAGGCTTACATTATTCAGCCATTAATCGCCCATCAACCAGCCGTAATGTTCGATCCATACGCTCTGCAAGAGTTGGCGCATGTGTTACCAGAACTAGACTCGTCCCAATAGATTGATTTAAATCAAGCATGCGCTCATATACTCGCTCCGCTGTGCGGTGATCTAAATTACCTGTCGGTTCATCAGCTAAAATACATTTAGGCTCAGTTACTAAAGCACGTGCGACAGCAGCACGTTGTCGCTCTCCACCTGATAATTCACCTGGCTTATGTTTGAGGCGTTTTTCTAAGCCCACTTCTGTTAGCATACGCTGTGCTTTTTCTTGGGCATCTGCTGGAGATAAGCCACGAATTAGTAAGGGCATACACACATTTTCTAAGGCAGTAAATTCTGGTAATAAGTGGTGAAATTGATATACAAACCCTAAATTTTTATTACGCCAAATACCACGTTGTGCAGGACCTAAGCCATTCATTAGTTTTCCTGCTACCCAAATTTCACCTTCACTAGGATTGTCTAATCCACCCAAGAGATGTAATAGAGTGCTTTTACCTGCCCCAGAACTGCCTATAATGGCAACTTGTTCTCCTGCCGCAATGCTTAAAGTGATATCCTGTAAGACATCAACATTCAATTCTCCCTCTTTAAAATTTTTAGAGACATTTTCACAATGTAAGACTGGTTCACTCATAACGCAAGGCCTCAGCAGGTTGGGTACGTGATGCACGCCATGCGGGATACATAGTGGCTAAAAAACTGATAATTAAAGATAACCCTGTGATTTTATAAACATCAGACCAGCGTAAATCAGAAGGTAAGTCACTAATGTAATAGATATCGGGCGATAAAATTCGACAGGCACACAATTGTTCAATGGCTGGGATGATATTTTCAATATTTAAAGCTAAACCCACACCACCCATTAATCCTAATAAAGTGCCGAAAAGTCCAATTAATGCCCCCTGCACAATAAAAATTGCCATAACAGTGCGCGGTGTTGCCCCTAATGTTCGCAAAATCGCAATATCTGCTTGTTTATCGGTGACTACCATGACTAAGGTAGAGACGATATTAAAAGCTGCCACCGCAATAATTAACGTTAAAATCACAAACATGACCGTTTTTTCCATTTTTATAGCCTCAAAGAAATTCTTGTGGCGATAAGTCCAATCATAGCTGTGATACCCAAAGGGTAATTCCTCTTGTAAGGCACGACTGAATGATGGTGCAAGAAACATATCATCCAATTTTATATTTAAACCATGAATATTTCCTGCAGGCACACGTAGTAATTTTGCAGCATCTTCAATGTGTAATAACACAAAACCACTATCATATTCATGCATGCCAACGCTAAAAATACCTTGTACAGTAAAACGTTTCATACGAGGTAATAAGCCAACTGGTGTCACCGAGGCTTGTGGAACAACCAAGGTCACTTTTTTACCCATTGTCACGCCAAGTCTTTGTGCCAATTCGCGCCCTAAGACAATTCCAAATTTCCCAGCTTTAAGATTATCTATACTGCCTTCAAGCATTTTATCTTTGACTTGAGACACTTGAGGTTCAATTTCGGGCGAAATACCTTGCAAAAATGCGCCTTCGACATTCTTACGATAAGTAATCATAGATTGCCCTTGTATAAAGGGTGCGACACCGTTGACATGAGGGCGACTTTCCAAATCTTTTCTTAAACGTTGCCAATCATTCTTTTGTTTATCTAAGGTATTAAGCACAACATGTGCTGACATGCCTAACATGCGCTGACGTAATTCTTTTTCAAACCCATTCATCACCGATAATACTGTGATAAGCGCGGTTACCCCTAAGGCGATACCGAGCATTGAGGTCAATGAGATAAAGGATATAAAATGATTACGGCGTTTAGCGCGAGTGTAGCGCAAGCCGATATATAAAGGGAAAGGTTTAAACATCTGTTATTTATAATCAGTATTTATATCGTTCCCAAACAAAGTTTGGGAAAAATAAGTCTTTTAGATGATAGAAATTTCAATTTTTTTGCCAAGCGTCGCAGCTAATCTGCCGAGCGTTGACAGGCTCATATCTTCCGCATGATTTTCCATTCTCGAAATGGCAGATTTTTTGGTATATAACCGTGTTGCCACATCTTCTTGGGTCAGCCCTAAGGTTTCGCGAGCTTGACGAAGGAGAGTACCAATTTTAAAGGTTTGATATCCTTCCTCAAGTCCTTCAACAAATTCTCTATCTTTTTCTTTGCGATGCTTGGTGTAGTTTTTCAAATCACTCATAATATCTCTTTCCGATTGAGGTAGTCTTGTTTACGTGATTCTGCAAGTTTAATCTCTTCTAGTAACTGATTTTTTTGAGATAAGTTTTGAAAGGCATGATTTAAAATAAAGTATTTTTCATCCTCAAAGCCTATTATTCTAATAATCTCATTACCCAAATGCACGCTAATTTCCCAAAGTTCATCACTATTTAGTATTTTTTGACAATACTGACTTGGTGGTATAGGGATTTCTTCAAGAAGTTGTAATACCCAAATGACTTTCTGTGCTTTTTTGCCTGTTAATGAATTTAGGACATTCTCAACAGGACAATCACCAGAGTCAATTTTATAAAATTGAACTTTTCTCATAAGTAAAAAGGCTAACTGAAATATGGCGATAGTTTTTCGCCTGAAAATTTTGAAATATACTGGGCTATGATAGCATTTTTTTTGAAAAGTTCAAAGTTATCACCAAGCATAAAAAACTTATTTTTGGATAAGTCTAATGTTAAAATACTCTATCTCATTAACTTTAATTAATAAAACTTGTTATGAATACACAATTCTTTGAAGGACAAAAACCTGGTACATCTGGATTACGTAAAAAGGTTAGTGTCTTTCAACAACCCCATTATCTTGAAAATTTTATTCAATCTATTTTCGATTCATTAGAAGATTGCCAAAACAAAACACTCGTTGTTGGCGGTGATGGTCGTTATTATAACAAAACTGCTATCCAAACCATTGTAAAAATGGCGACCGCTAATGGATTTGGGCGCATGCTAATAGGGCAAAATGGTATTCTTTCTACACCTGCTGTTTCGGCTATTATCCGAAAATATCATGCTTTTGGAGGGATTATTCTATCTGCTAGCCACAATCCTGGTGGTCCAGATGGTGATTTTGGTATTAAATATAATATTAGTAACGGTGGACCAGCGCCTGAAAAACTGACTGAAGCGATTTATGAACATAGCTTGAAAATATCAAACTATCGTATTAGCGAGACGATGGATATTGATTTATCAGAATTAGGTCAGATGCAGGTGGGAGAGATGACAGTTGAAATTATTGATTCTGTCGCGGATTATGCTGAACTCATGGCACAAATATTTGATTTTGATAAAATAAAGGACTTATTTCAATCAGGATTTACATTATGTTTTGATGCGATGCATGCTGTGACGGGTCCTTATGCACGCTTAATTCTTGAAGATCAACTCGGTGCTCCCAGCGGCACTGTGATCAATGCTATTCCTTTAGAAGATTTTGGTGGAGGACATCCTGATCCTAATTTAGTTTATGCTACTGATTTAGTTAAAAAAGTTTATGGAGAGAACGCGCTCCAATTTGGAGCGGCTTCTGATGGGGATGGGGATCGTAATATGATTTTAGGTCAAGATTTTTTTGTCACACCGTCTGATAGTCTTGCAGTTTTAGCGGCTAATGCCCATCTTATCCCTGCTTATAAAGAGGGTTTAGCAGGTATTGCACGTTCAATGCCGACTAGTGCAGCCGCGGATCGCGTTGCTGCGGCATTAGGTATTGATTGTTTTGAAACACCGACAGGTTGGAAATTCTTTGGAAATTTGTTAGATGCGGGTAAAGTAACATTGTGCGGTGAGGAAAGTTTTGGCACAAGTTCTAACCATGTACGAGAAAAAGATGGGGTATGGGCTGTATTATTTTGGTTAAATATTTTGGCTGTACGCCAAGAATCTGTTGAAAGCATTGTACGTGCGCATTGGGCAAAATATGGACGTCATTTTTATTCACGGCATGATTATGAGAATATTAATATAAATACCGCAGAAAAATTAATGGATAATTTGTCCAAAACATTTAATGTTATGAAAAAGGGGCAATCATTTGGCTCATATTTAGTCGATTATTGCGATAATTTTAGTTATACAGATCCCATTGATGCAAGTACAAGTGCCAAACAAGGCATGCGTATTGTTTTTCAAGAAGGTTCACGTATTGTTTTTCGTCTTTCGGGTACAGGCACAAATGGGGCAACATTGCGCGTTTATTTAGAATTCTTTGAAACCAATATAGCTAAACATAGCTTAGATGTTCAAGAAGTCTTAGCTGATTTAATTGTGTTAGCTGATGTCATTGCTGGGATCAAAAAATTTACAGGGCGCGATAAACCATCATTGATTACTTAGAGTTACACTACCCATTGATAACTATGATATTAAAACCACTATGGTGGTGGTTCTATGCACCTTGCCCCAGGACAAATAACTGATGATTCCGAACTTGCTTTATGTTTAGCACCTTCTTTACACTGAAAATTATGAACAATCCATATCGACTATATTAATGTACGGTGGAGATACCAATGTTGCCATTGTCGGTGGATTAGTTGGTGCAGCAGTCGGTGCTTATAACATCCCAATTAAGATAAAACTCCATTTTTATCTCGTTCCCACGCTGGCGCGTCACTGCCATTAAGTTAAGGAATATTGAGATATAAATCAATTGGTTATATTGGTGGTGATTCCACATTTATTTCAGCATTAAAATGTAATTTTCTTTTGACGTTTTAAGTGATTAAGTTGATGTCGTGTGGAACGTTTTTTTCGAGGAACTATTCTTTTTGAACGAATTGAAAC
>DAOVTJ010000094.1 GCA_030633165.1 Thiomargarita sp.
AAAACACTAATATTGCTGCCATGCCTAAAAAAATTAAAACGAAAATGCTAAAATCGCTTAGGAAAGCCACGGATATATATTCCCCGCAAGTTAATTAATTGAACATTATGCACGATCACATCAAAAAACCACCTAAATTACTCCTGCGCCGCATCGGGCGTGCAATTGCTGATTATGCCATGATTAACACAGGAGATAATGTTTTATTAGGGCTGTCTGGTGGTAAAGATTCCTTATCTTTATTACATATATTAATGCATTTACAACGCTATGCCCCTATACAGTTTAAATTAGGTGCTGTTACGGTGAACCCCCAAATACCAGGTTTTGATCCTTCACCGCTGAAAACTTATTTAAATGACTTAGGAATTGAGCATTTTTATTGTAGTCAACCCCTTATGAAAGAAGCACAAAAGCATCTACAAGGAAAATCCTTTTGTGCCTATTGTGCTAGAATGAAGCGGGGTATTATGTATCGCATTGCTCGTGAACAAAAATATAATGTATTAGCTTTAGCACAGCATCTTGATGATTTAGCCGAGAGTTTTTTAATGTCTGCATTATATAGTGGGACATTAAAAACAATGAAAGCACATTATACTAATGATACCGGTGATGTACGAGTAATACGCCCACTTATTTATGTCCGTGAAAGACAAACTGCTGAATTTGCAAAAAATGTACAATTGCCTGTAATTGTCGATAATTGTCCTGCTTGTTTTACCGCTCCCACACAACGTAAACATATCAAGGCCTTGCTTGCCAATGAGGAAAGTTTGCATAAAGATATTTTTCCAAATCTTTTGCATGCTATGCGCCCATTAATGGTAAAACAAAAAAACATTTGTGATTAGGAGATCTTCCAACGTTTCTTTACATCATTACGATGTAAAGCCAACCATTGTAACGCGATAATAGCTGGGGCAAAATGAATTTGACCTGTTTGCAACATCTCCAACGCTGTTTCAAATGAAACAACATGAATTTGAATATCCTCATGTTCAGAAATCAGGCCATGAATACCAACTGCTTTACTAGCATCTATCCGCCCACAAAATAGAGCAGTTGTTTCACTGGTACTGCCAGGACTAACAAAAAAATCACAAATGTGAATGATATCCAAAACAGGACAATCAATTTCTTCCATAGCTTCTCTGTACACAAGCTCGCTAGGTTTTTCCCCAGTCTCTAAAATACCAGCAACAATCTCCCATAACCAAGCCCCATTAACATGTTCGATCGCACCAGGGCGAAATTGTTCAATCATCACCACTTGATTATGAATAGGATCATAAGGTAAAATGGCACCGGTATGACCTCGTTCTAAAACTTCGCGGAATAATTCACTGCTCCAACCGCCACCAAAAAGTGTGTGTTTAAGCCGATATTGGACTAATTTAAAAAAACCATCATAACAAATCTTTTTATCAATAATTTTAACCGTTTTTGTGGGAGACATAACTATATAAGAAAAATATCAATTGTTAACAAAACTAAATTCTCGAGCACTAGCCAGTAAAGCCAAACGTGCAATTACCCCATAAGCATAAAAGCGATTAGGACAGGCATCAGGCGCCATACTTTGATCAGGGGTAATACAAGATTCTACAAAAGCTAAGGGCTCAAAATGCATACCTGGTGCATTTAGATTCTCATTAATACCACGTGTTGTATGCACACGATAAAAACCACCTACAACAAAATGGTCGATCATGTACACCACTGGTTCTGCCACAGCATTATTTTTCCCCCAAGTTTCAAAAGTGTATACCCCTTCTTGCAAAATGACCTGACGAACCTTCTGACCTCCTTTAGTGGATGACATATGTGAACGTTGTTTGCGGTTAAGATGGAGTATTTCCTCAGCACTATGTACTGTCATAACCCCCATGCCATAGCTACCCGCATCGGCCTTAATAATTACAAAAGGTGGTTGAGATACATTATATTCTGTATATTTACGTTGTATAGTGTTTAGTAAATCTCCAACATTATCAGCTAAACACTCATACCCCTCTTTTTTCATGAAATTAATTTTGCCACAATTTCTAAAGTGGGGATCGATTAACCATGGGTCAATATTGATTTGCTCAGAAAATTCTTTGGCAACTTGGCTATAATGGCTAAAATGTGTAGACTTGTAACGGTTAGACCAACCAACATGTAAAGGGGGGATAATCTCTTGGTCAAGATCCTCAAGAATGGGTGGTCGCCCTAGAGAAAGATCATTATTAAGTAACACAATACAAGGTATAAAACCTTGTACACTGACACAATTTCCTTCTCGAATCAAGGGCTCCAATAGTAAACTTTTCTTTGAAGGGAGCGTTAAGGCAAGCGGAGAGGATAAGTCTGGTAGCAATGATCCAATACGTACCTCATAACCTGCCTTTTGTAAAATATCACGTAAGGTTGCTACACTTTCCAAATAGTATAGATTTCTGGTATGATTCTCTGGTATCAACAATACATTACGAGCACTTATATTGACACGTTCAATCGCTGATTGTATGGCTTGCACACATAATGGTAGGGTGGTAGGATTGATATTGTTAAAACCAGCAGGAAATAAGTTAGTATCAACAGGGGCTAATTTAAACCCTGCATTACGTAAATCTACAGAAGTATAAAATGGGGCTGGTGTTTTTTGCCACTGAAGACGTAACCACCGTTCAATATTTGCTTGGTGTTCGAGTAAATGTATCTCAAGGTATTCTAACGGACCATGTAATGCTGTGGTAAGATGGGGGGGGGTATATTCAATTTCTTGTAAATCCATGTGTACCTTTTTTTGAAAATTTTTAACAATAGAACATCTTGATGTATTATAGTCCATTGTAAGTGATATATTAATACTTGTCTACAAATTGTGCCGTCAAGTAACAAATGAGATTTTAGCAAATTTAGGCCAAACCATGAGTACTGAAACTAGTTTTGAAGGTATTAAAGTTGTCATTATCGACGACAGTAAGACCATTCGACGTACAGCCGAAATGCTTTTAAAAAAAGCAGGTTGTGAAGTCACAACAGCAACAGATGGCTTTGAATCTTTATCAAAAGTGATAGAAGCCAAACCCAATATCATTTTTGTTGATATTATGATGCCCCGTCTTGATGGTTACCAAACGTGTGCCTTGATTAAAAATAATCCGGCATTTAAAAAAATTCCCATTGTCATGTTATCTAGTAAAGATGGCTTATTTGAACGTGCCCGTGGCAGAATTGTTGGAGCAGATCATTACATGACAAAACCTTTTACACGTGATGGGTTATTAAGTGCCATTAAATCTTACGTCGTGGATGTTAGTTGATTTTCTATGAGTCATTCATATAATTGAATGCTCGAGTCGCAGACAAATGCTAACTTATCAAATGTGAATAGCGGAAAAGAGTGATGAAGGTATAAAAAAGCCACAAAATTAACCTTAATTTTATAATCTTATGGATGTCATTATGCCTGGTTTAAATGGTTTTCAAGCAACTTTTGAGAACCTAAAAATTCTGACAGAAGTGCCATTCCTGTCCTAATAGTTTCTTCCAAACTGATACACAAAAAACTGGGGTGGAGCCAAAGATTTTTTGGTCAAGCCAATGAAAAAGAAGAATGACTAAAAGGTGGTCAAAAGTATATAAGAGACTTAATTAGTCTCTAGTCTCTAGTTATGGCAAATATATTAACACAAACGCCTATTCAATGGTTACAAAACCTTGAACAGCGCACAAAACAACAGGCGAGAGGATTACCACGTCAAACTATCGTCGAGCCAATGTGGCGAGGTATTGCCTTTCGACTTGGGGAAACTTATTTAGTTACACCCATCGAGCAAATACTCGAAATTATCCCTTATACTGGTAAAGTTGCAAGAGTGCCGGGGGCAAGAACATGGGTTAAAGGCTTAGCTAATATTCGTGGTTTGTTACTACCAGTGATTGATTTGAAGGATTGTTTATTAAAGAGTAAATCTATCATCATAGGAGAACACACACGAATGTTAATTATTAAACAACACATTAACCAACAAACTACTATTGCAGCAGGATTGTTGGTTGATGAAGTCCTTGGGCTTAAAGCGTTTCCGGAATTTCAGCGAGATCAGGAGACACTTTCCAAAGAAACTTGGATAACTGATTTTGCTGATGGATTGTTCACATATGAAGGAATCACTTGGACGGTATTTGATATGCAAAAGCTTGCTAAAAGTGATTTATTTCTCAAAGCAGCCCTCTAAGCTGTAAATACTGATAACTGATAACTGATAACGAAACAAACTGATATGAATTTAAAAACATTGGGGACGACAAATACGTGGCTAGTTGTCTTTATTATTGTATTGTTGTTGTCGTGCATGTTGATGATTGCCACCTTTACTCTTGTCGCCAAAAATAAGCAACAGGATGATGAATATTTGAAATATGTTCAAAAATTGAGTGACTACTCTCAAGAAATTACTCAACAAGCTGCATTAGCTGTAAAAGGAAATTTGTTAAGTTTTCAAAGTATTACCACAGCTCAAACTCAATATAAAGATACCTTGGATAAGCTAACAACAGGTGTTCCTAATTTAGGTATACCAAGTCCACCTTCTTCAACAAATAAAGTTTTAATCGAGTTAAAAAAATTATGGACAAACACAGAACTCCAAATTAAAAATTTACTAGAGACCCAAGAAGCGGAAACTCGTCTCCATATGGAATTAACCAAACTTGTCGGTGTGACAGATGTTTTGGTTGAAAGAACGGAGCGCATGGTTGAGGTAATGATTACAGGGAGAGCAAGCCCTCAACAAATGAGTTTAGCGACTCGTCAATTGATATGGCTCGATCGTCTTGTTTATAATATAAGAATATTATTTTTGACACCTGATTTAGAAACAGCGAGAGGCGCAGAAAAACAAATCGAAACGGCTATCAATCAATTTAGTCAAACTTTATCTATTTTAATGTCAGGTAATGATGATATTTCACCAGTATCTTCAGCAGCAACACAAGAAGTGCTCCAAGAGTTATCTACCTTAAACAACGAACATTTTCAACAAAATCAGTTTTTTTCCGATAAATATGAGGATTTATCGCAAGCAAAAATAGCTTTACAGGAGATACGGGTACTAAAACCAATACATGATGACAATATCAAGAACCTCCAGGTGATTTATATTAAAACATCTCAAGGGCGTTTAATTTCGTCACTATTGGGTAATATGTTAGCGACTTTTGTATTGATTTTGCTTGTCATGTTGGGTTTTCTAATTATCCGTAGCAATAAAACGCGTAATGAGGAAACTAAACAGCGTTTAGGGGAGATTGAAGATAGCCAGTCACGTAATCAGGAAGCAATCTTACGCCTTTTGAGCGAAATTTCTGAATTAGCAGATGGTGATTTGACAGTAAATGCAACTGTGACTGAAGATTTTACTGGTGCGATTGCGGATGCAATCAACTTTTCAATAGATGCCTTGCGGGAATTGGTCATTAGTATTAATAAAACAGCTGTGCAAGTCACAGCAGCTGCACAAAATACGCGAGGAACGGCAGCATCATTAAGCCAAGCAAGTGATCGACAAGCACAACAGATTGCTAAGGCAGGACAAGCAATTATTGGGATGGCTAATTCCGTCAAAAAAGTTGCGACTAATGCGGCTGAATCTGCTGAAGTTGCAAAAAACTCGGTTACTATTGCTGGAAAAGGTGCTAAAGTTGTACAAGACACGATCACCGGTATGGGTGTCATAAAGGAACAAATTCAAGAAACATCTAAACGGATTAAACGTTTAGGTGAAAGTGCACAAGAGATTGGCGACATTGTTGGGTTAATTAATGATATTGCTGACCAAACTAATATTTTGGCTTTGAATGCAGCAATTCAAGCAGCAATGGCAGGTGAGTCAGGACGTGGTTTTGCTGTGGTTGCTGATGAAATTCAACGTTTGGCAGAACGTTCTGGTAGTGCAACTAAACAAATTGAAGCCTTAGTGAAGACTATTCAAGGTGATACAAATGAAGCTGTCCGCTCAATGGAAGACAGTACTGCTGGCGTGGTCAATGGTGCAAAAATTTCAGAAAATGCAGGAGAAGCATTAGCAGAAATTGAAAAAGTCTCTGTCAAATTATCAGAACAAATTGATGGGATTTCACAAACTTCACGAACTCAAGCTGCCGTAGCCGCAAATATTTCAGGCACGATGACCATTATTCAAGAGATTACAACTCAAACATCCAATGGTACCAATGAAACAGCTGCTGCTATTGAGCGCTTAGCAATTTTAGCAAGTGATTTGAAAACATCTGTTGCAGGTTTTAGATTGCCTGATGATGTGGAACAAACCATTGAACAATTATCTGTGAACAGTTATCAGTAAATAGAAATACATCTTCCGCTCCTCCTATTGGGAGGGGCTATTTAGATGACCTTTTCTGAATAACAAGTTTTCTAAATAATTGTTTCGATAGCTGATAATAAATAACTGATAATTGAAAAACTATGAAGTATTCAGCCCTAAGTTGGGTAAAAACAACCATTAATGATAATCTGAAAGAAACACTTAAAGCGTTAAAACAGTTTATAGAATTTCCTAATGAGACAGCACCATTGGAACAGTGTTTGCTATTACTACGTGAAATGCATGGCGCACTTGAGCTACTGCAATTGCAAACCGCAGCGTTGTTAGTCCAAGATCTTGAGTTGACCATAAAATCTTTATTGGCAGGTTCTATTGAGAAAAATACGTCAACTTATGAGATATTGATGCGTACATTGACTCATTTGCCTAATTATTTGGATCATCTAGCCATTGTCCAACGTGATATTCCACTGGCTTTATTGCCACTCCTGAACGAATTACGTCTTTTAAGACAAGAAAAACCATTAGTTGCTTATAACTTATTTACCCCCGATTTATCAGTAACAATACCTCATCAGAAAGCGGTAAATTTGTCAGATGAAAAACTCAAAGATTATATGCAAAAGATGCGGGTGGCTTATCAAAAAGGTTTAGCAACTATAGTTAAAAATCCTAAACAGCCTGCAGAAGGATTAAAATTTATATACACCGTAATGCAACGTTTACAACAAGCTACTGGCACTGCTCATGTGAGCAAAGTGTGGTGGATAACTGGCGGTCTGATAGAAGCCTTGTTGCAAAAAGGTCTTGATATTAATAAATCTAATTTTAACTTATTAAAACAATTGGATGGATTAATCAATCAAGTTGCTCAACATGGAAATGCCGCGTTGCGTGCTGATATGCCAACAGTATTATTAACTAATTTATTATACTTTGTTGCACAAGCCCGTTCCAAAGGAAAACAAATTACAGCGCTTAAAACGATTTTTCAACTCAATGATTATTTTCCTTCAGAAAATGCTTTGCTTACCGCAAGAGCATTGTTTGGCGGACCAGATATTGAGTTGATGGAAACGGTTGTTACCCTTCTAAATGAAGATTTTGTCCGTGTACAAGAAACCCTAGATATCTTTAATCGAACTGATAATCCCTCTCTAACAGAACTCAATCCATTAGTTATAAGATTGCGTGACATGGCTAAGACTTTAGAATTATTAAAACTGAGAGAGCAAAGCCAATCTATGTTGGCACAAGCAACACTGATACTTGAAATAAGTGAAGGTCGAAAACAACTAGAATTTTCAATTTTACTTGAAATTGCTAATGCACTGTTAGAAATTTATGCCGCAGTTGATATTTTAGCTGTACAAGGTGTGCATGCCAAACAACGCTTAGCTTCAGATTCTGAAATAAAATTTTCAGATACTCGGCAATTTCACGATATGCTCATTGTGGTTGTTGAAGAAGCAAAAAAGGAAATGGCTCAAGCTGTTGAACCTTTGAAGAATTTGATTGAACATAAGACACGAGATGATAGTTTATTAGAAGTTCCAAACCGTCTGAAACTTGTTGGGGGTTTATTAACGATTTTATCTCAGGAAGATGCAGCTCAATTATTGGAACAATGTAATCAATATATAGAAAATGTCTTTATTAAAGAAGATGCTGTATTAACAGATGAAACTAAACTTCAGGCTTTAGCGGATGTGTTGATTGGTATTGACATTTATTTAGATACATTCGCAGGTAATCCTATGGATGCTGGGAAAATTCTTTCACTTTTGAGTTCTCAGTATTCAGTATTTAGTACATAGAATGTCCTTTTTAAAATGGTACATTCGCAATAATTAACTGATGATGGGTTAAAGATATGCAATTGCTTGATATTCCTAAACAAACACCTAGCTCGGAAGTAGACGAGGAAATTCTTGAAATTTTCATTGAAGAAGTTGAGGAAGTTCTTCAAGATATTATTACAGACTTTAAAATTTGGAAAGATAATCCTGCCAATTCTGAATCTCTAACGAATTTACGGCGCGCTTTTCATACCTTGAAAGGTAGTGGTCGCTTAGTTGGTGCAACAGTGATTGGAGAATTAGGATGGCGTTTTGAAGATGTATTGAAGAGTTTGCTCGAAGGTACATTGGAAAGAACAGATGAAATCTTATCACTCATTGAACAAGTTGAAAAGGTGTTGCCAAGTATGATTGCACAGTTTAAGCAAAATCAACCTCCACCAGAGGAATTAGTTTACTTAATTTCACAAGTGAATGCGTTGGCAAGTAGCTAAAATAGATGCCAGTCTAGTAGCTGTCGCCATAACAGGAAAATAGGAAAAATGATGAGTGATATACAATTGCTTGAAATTCCAGAACAAATTCCTAGCTCAGAAGTAGATGAAGAAATCCTTGAAATTTTCATTGAAGAAGTTGAGGAGGTTCTTCAAAACATTGTTACCCACTTTGAGGCCTGGAAAACATCTGAAAATGATTTAGATTCTCTGGCAGACTTACGTCGTGCTTTTCATACTTTGAAAGGTAGTGGTCGTATGGTGGGAGCTATGGTGATTGGTGAGTTTGGCTGGCAGTTTGAATATATGCTTAATCAGCTAATTGATGGTATTTTGTCAAAAAATGATGATATATTATCTATATTGGCGCAAGTAGAGACTATATTGCCCAGCATGCTGCAACAATTTCAACAAAATCAACCACCATCTGATGATGTTATTCTCTTAATTTCCCAAGCTCATACTTTGACAAGCGGAGTACAGCTTATTGCAACGGAATCTCCAGTTGAACAAGCAAATGAAAATGCGTCTGAGATGTTTCCATGTTTACAATTAATTGAAATACCTGAACAGATTTCTAGCTCAGAAATAGATGAAGAAATTCTTGAAATTTTCATGGAAGAAGTGGAAGAAGTTCTTCAAAACATTGTTACCAACTTGGAAACTTGGAAAAATGTTGTCACCGATTCTGATTCTCTTGGTGAATTACGACGTGCTTTTCATACATTGAAAGGCAGTGGACGTATGGAGGGTTCGAGGGTGATTGGTGAGTTTGGGTGGCAATTTGAAAATATGCTTA
>DAOVTJ010000232.1 GCA_030633165.1 Thiomargarita sp.
AGAAGGTTTACAAAAAGCCAAAGAATACATGCCTGATCTTATATTGTTAGATGTGATGATGCCAGGTATGAATGGATTTCAAGTGTGTGAATGCGTACGAACTACGCCAAATTTAGCAGAAGTCCCTATCATCATGCTTACTGCCCTGGATGATCGTGATTCACGGTTGCGTGGAATAGAGGCTGGTGCTGATGATTTTCTTAGCAAACCACCAGATAAAGTGGAATTATGTACCCGTATTCGTTCGATTACACGTCTTAATCGTTATCGTCGTTTATTGACAGAACGTTCACGTTTTGAATGGGCTATTGAGCAGCTTAAAGATGGTTTTTTATTACTCAATGATGGTGATGAAATACGTTACATCAATTCCGCAGCTCGTCTTTATTTAGGAGAGAGTGAAGATGGATTTTTACAACAAATCAAAAAGTATAAATGTGAACCTGAAGAAGCATGGAAAGATTGGCCTGTCCCTACCAAAAAACAGCGTTATTTAGTGCGCCCTGAAACCAATGATGAACGTCCCTTGTGGTTACAAGTCAATGTCTTTTCACAGAATGTTAATGAGCAACTGGTGCATTTATGTAATGTCACTGAACGAATAGAGTTACGTCGGCAAATGTGGAGTTTCCAAATGATGGTCTCACATAAGTTACGTACACCGCTCAATGCATTTGCCGTTTTACCAATGCTGATTGACGAAGAACAAGAATTGTCTGATGAGACAAAACAGATGTTGAGTTTGGTCCAAACTGCGACGACTCGTTTGCAAAATCAAGTTTTAGAAGTGTTACAATATGCAGATACAAATCATCTACTCAAACTTAATAGCACTTTTTGTTTATCTGAATTTACAACTGTGTTGACGCCTATTCAAGAAGAACTAGAACTCAAGACAGTAAAACTGTTTCAAGATAAAAATTTACAAGAAAAAATACTAAAACTCTCAGAACAAGGAATAGAATTAGTATTACGTGAATTATTCACTAATGCAAAAAAATTTCATCCACAACAATCTCCACAAATTGAAATTTCAATAAAAGATGTTGATAGTCAAACAGTTATTTTGAGTATCAGTGATGATGGTAAACATTTACCAAAAGAAATTTTATCTCAAGTCTGGACACCTTATTATCAACATGAAAAGTTTTTCTCAGGTGAAATTCAAGGAATGGGATTAGGATTAGCAATGATTGCTAGGTTGATCTGGGGTAGCGGTGGAAAGTGTCAATTATATAATCGTGACGATATTGTAGGTGTGCGAGTAGAACTGACTTTACCACTTGTCTCAGAATAATCTGCTAAAGAAATCCATTTCTTTCGGATTTCTCTCGATATTAAATCTTATGAAATCTCAATTAACAAAACAATACATTATTACATTACAATCTTATTTGAATGAACCGTTAGATATTACCTTGCAAAAAGCTAATGAAATAGGACTTCTAGCGACTGAAAATGGTTTATCCATAATAGATTTTCTTGATATTCACCAATGTGCCCTAAATACCATGTTGTGCTCTCAAACCATAGATAAAGAATATCTTGAAAAAACCTGTTTTTTTTTGAAAGAATGCATCCGCCCTTATGAAAGAAATCAGCGGGATTTTCAATATGCGAATACAACATTACGACATTTATATCAGAGCTTAGATCAAACCGTTGTAGAACAAACACAAGATCTGCAAGAGAGTGAGAAACAATATCGTTTATTGGTCGAAACCATGAATGATGGTCTGGGTGTCATGAATGAAGGCAAGAGCTTAACTTATGTCAATAATAAATTTTGTGAAATGTTAGGCTACTCACGAGATGAACTCATTCAGCATACTATTAATCACTTATTAGATAATAATAATCTAAATCAAATAACCAAACAATTAGATGAAGACAATAATAACTCTTTTGAATTAGAATGGATCAAAAAAGACGGACATAAAATTTGTACAAATGTCTCTCCGTCCAGCATTTTGGATAGTGATACTAAAGCTAATTTTGTTGTTGTTACGGATATTACAGAATGTAAGCAAGCTAAAGAGGCGGTCATAAAGGAACGTGCTTCACTTGCCAAACGAGTTGAAGAACGCACAGAAGAATTAAGCCGTGCCAATGCAGAATTAGCACGTGGTGTGCGCCTGAAAGATGAATTTCTAGCCAATATGAGCCACGAGTTACGCACCCCTTTGAGTGCTATTTTAACTCGCGTTGAGATATTGCAGGAGCAAGTTTTTGGTCATTTAAATAATAAACAAGTTAATTACATAGAGAATATTGAAAAAAGCGGTCGTCACCTGCTCGGATTAATTAATGATATTTTGGATTTATCTAAAATTGAAGCAGGTAAAATGGACTTACAAAAAGAAACTCTTCATGTTAAAGATATTTGCCATTCCAGCTTAGATTTCATTAAGGAATTAGCCTTAAAGAAAAGCTTAAAAGTAGTGATCAATATTGATTGTGCAGTAGATACAATTATAGCGGATACACGGCGGCTAAAGCAAATTCTTATTAATCTATTGAATAATGCAGTAAAATTTACCAATGAGAAACAAAGCATCGGTTTAGAAGTTGTCGGTTTTCAAGAAGAAGAAGTTATTCATTTTACTGTGTGGGATAACGGTATTGGTATTGCTGATGCTGATATGGATAAACTATTTAAATCTTTTGTTCAAGTAGATAGTAGTCTTGCACGGCGTTATGAAGGGACAGGGCTAGGTTTGGCACTGGTACGCCGCTTAACAGAAATGCACGGTGGCAGTGTATCAGTAGAAAGCGAAGTCGGTAAGGGTAGCCGATTTACCGTTTCATTACCTTGGCAAGAGGGAATAAGGGGTGAAACTGATGATACAAAAACGGTTCCGACTATACCAGGCAACATAAGCCGCTCTCATCCCTTAATTTTGTTGGCGGAAGACAATGAGAGTAATATTCAATCTCTTTCCGATTATTTACAACTTTATGGCTACCAAGTTATTGTCGCTCGTCATGGAATAGAAGCCATTGAACGGGCGAAAGAAGAATCTCCTGCTATAATTTTAATGGATATTCAAATGCCCATTATGGATGGTTTAGAAGCGACTCGACAGATCCGTTCTACTACTAAAATATCCAACATACCTATCATTGCACTAACAGCCCTCGCGATGCCAGGTGATAAAGAACGGTGTTTTGCAGCCGGTGTTAATGCATATTTGAGTAAACCCATCTATTTGAAAGGTTTGTTAAAATTGATTGAAGAACAACTGAGAGAAATATAATAATGTCAAAAGAAGAACTTTTTCTTCATGAAGAAACCCATTCCCCAAAAAAAACACCTTGGAAATTAATGGTGATTGATGATGATCAAGTGTTACATGCGGTCACACGTATAGTATTTCAAGGGTTCACATTCAAAGGTCGGGCTTTAGAAATTATCTGTGCTTATTCTGGAGAAGAAGCTAAACGTTTGATACAAGAACATCCAGATACCAATGTCATGCTGCTTGATGTGGTCATGGAGACGGATGATGCAGGCTTAAAAGTGGTCGAGTATGTCCGAAATGAACTTAAAAATAAATTTGTCCGTATTATCTTGCGTACTGGTCAAGCGGGGCTGGTACCAGAAAATAAAGTTATCATAGAATATGATATTAATGATTATAAGGAAAAATC
>DAOVTJ010000210.1 GCA_030633165.1 Thiomargarita sp.
AAATTTAAAGTTGTGGGTATTTTAACATGACCTGTTACAATTTCAATTGATATTTTGGGAATGGTGGGCAAGAAAAAACCTTGCCTACAATATCATTTATCTCTTATTAGCAGTGTTAAACAACGCTAATTGCGTATTTAAATAAGGTAATTAACCGATAACAATTTGACTTATAGCCCTCACCAATGTTGTAAGCGTTCTTTTGTTTGTTATAATACGTGTTAATGATTAGAGGAGCATTGGAATGAAAAATTGGTTAGATGACATTCGTTGGAATGAGCAAGGCTTAATTCCTGCTATTGCACAAGAAGTTGGGACAGGTCAAATTTTGATGCTAGCTTGGATGAATCGGGAAGCTTTAAAATTAACAGTGCAAGAAAAATATGCCATTTATTGGTCGCGTTCTCGTGCTAAACTATGGCATAAAGGAGAGGAATCAGGGCATGTTCAACATGTTAAGGATATTCGTCTTGATTGTGATAATGATGTTATATTGCTGAGTGTGGAACAAATTGGTGGGGTAGCCTGTCATACTGGGCGACATCATTGTTTTTTTAAGAAATTAACTGATAATCAATGGGTTACTGTTGAGCCCGTGTTAAAAGATCCAGCTACATTATATAAGTAAATTGTTATGAACGCTATTTTACAACAATTAGCACAAACATTAGAAGAACGTAAAACAGCTGATCCAAGAGAGTCTTATGTTTCGAGTTTATATGCTAAAGGCTTAGATACGATTTTAAAAAAGGTCGGTGAAGAAGCTACAGAAACGGTGATTGCTGCCAAAAATGGTAAAACACATCAACTGGTTTATGAAATGGCTGACTTATGGTTTCATACCTTGGTACTTTTAGTACATCAAGGATTAGGACCAGAGGACTTGTTAAATGAACTAGAACGCCGATTTGGGCAATCTGGTATTGCAGAAAAAGCACAGCGGAGTCAATCATGAGCAGTGATTGTCTATTTTGTAAAATTATTGCTGGGGAAATACCTTCTCAACAAGTGTATAGTGATGAACAGGTTATCGTTTTTAAAGATATTGATCCTAAAGCCGATGTTCACTTATTACTTGTGCCCCGTGAACATATTATTAGTCTTAATCAACTTGAAGAAAAGCATGATAGTTTGATCGCACATTGTATGCACTTATTACCAAAAATCGCGAAAGAACAAGGACTTGATAATGGTTTTCGCACGGTAATTAATACAGGTGCAGGTGGTGGACAAATCGTTTTTCACTTACATATTCATTTGCTAGGCGGCGACGGGTTAAGCGGAGCTGGCTTCAGTCGCGCTGTTTAAAGGAAAAAATAATATGATGGGTATTAGCATTTGGCAATTATTAATCATTTTATTGATTATAATCGTCTTATTTGGCACTAAAAAACTGAGAAATATTGGCGGTGATTTAGGTAGTGCAATAAAGAATTTTCGTAAATCCATGCAAGAAGAAGAGGCTAAGAAAGAGTCTGAAGCCACGAATACGCCTTCTCCAAACACAAAAGGTCAAGTCATTGATGGTGAAGTGACTGATAAACAAGTCAATAAGGCTTAACTTTTCTATTATCAGTTATCATAATAATATGATAACTGATAACTGATAACTGAATAAAGAGTTTTTATCATGTTTGATATCGGTTTTTTGGAACTCTGCCTAATAGCTGTCATCGCTTTAATGGTATTTGGGCCAGAAAGACTACCAGGTGCTGCTCGCACAGCAGGGCTATGGATAGGTCGTGCTCGTCGTTTTGTCTCCTCCATGAAACAAGATATTGATCGAGAAATACAGCTTCAAGAAATACAAGATTCTATTAAACAAAGTGAACAAAATGTTCATGAATTTATTGAAGAGGCCAAAACTGGCATGAATAACTTGAATACAACGATTAATCTTGACCCTACTTCAGATACAAAAACTGAACAACGCTAAGTTATGACAGAAAAAAAATCCGCCTTCAGCAAAGACATGCCGTTTGTTCAGCATTTATTAGAATTACGTGATCGCCTGTTAAAAATGATTTTGGCTATTATGGTGATTTTGTTAATCCTAATGCCTTTTGCAAGTGATTTATTTACTCTCTTAGCAGGTCCTTTACAAGAATTAATGCCCGAAGGGACAAAAATGATCGCTATTGATGTGGCGTCATCATTTTTTATTCCTTTTAAACTAGCCTTGGTCCTTTCTATCTTTTTAGCTATGCCAGTGATCTTGTATCACTTATGGGCTTTTGTCGCGCCAGGCTTATATAAGAATGAGAAATCCTTAATTTCTCCTTTATTGATTTCTAGTACTCTCTTGTTTTATTTAGGCATGACCTTTGCTTATTTTGTGGTATTTCCCTTAATATTTGGGTTTATGCTCAATATGACCCCTGACGGGGTGGAAATGACGACAGATATTGGTCGCTATTTAGACTTTGTACTTAAATTACTATTTGCTTTTGGTATTGCTTTTGAAGTCCCTGTCGCCACAATCCTATTAGTACGCATGGATATTGTGTCTCCAGAACAATTAGCAGAAAAACGTCCCCATATCATTGTTGGTGCTTTTGTAATAGGCATGTTAATGACACCGCCTGATATGATTTCTCAAACCTTATTAGCGGTGCCTATCTGGTTATTATTTGAAATAGGCTTATTTTTGTCACGTATCGCCAAAAAGAAAAAGATGATAAGTACAGAAGATGAAGTAGATGCTGAGATTTATCGTATTGAGGATGATAAGAAGAAATAATACCCTATAATTAAAATTTGGCAGGTTTTAGCCTGCCATGAGAAGTAAAATGAATATCAATATTAGTATTATTGACCAACGTGTCAAAAGTATGGCGACACAATATGAAGAGAAAATAAAACAACAAATTCACACCAATAAGACATTTGAAAATGATAAGCATTTTTTCATTTCTGCCTCTTTTGTCTTATTATGTATTCAAACCGTTTTAGAGATTTCATTAGAAACAGCTTTAGATTGTTTAACGGAAGGCGGTAATGATGCTGGAATTGACGGTGTGCATATCGGCGATGTACAAAATGGTGAATTTATCGTCACTCTATTTCAAGGTAAATATAAACAAACCCTTGAAGGCACCGCAAATTTTCCAGAAAATGCGATTATTAAAATATTGAATACAACTGCTGTCTTATTTGATCCTGGTAAATCAATAACATTTAATCGGCAATTAGAAGAAAAAATTGAAGAAATACGTTCTCTTGTACGAGATGGTTATATTCCAAATGTACATATCATGCTGTGTAATAATGGTTTAACTTGGAATGATATTTCACAACAATACATTGATAACAACAAACAAGTTCAGTGTTCACATATTAACCAAGATAAATTAGTTGATTTACTACAACAAACCAAACCAATTAATGATGATTTAAAATTGGTAGGTGAAGCTATTGTTGAAGAATTTAATTATCGGCGCATATTGGTTGGTAAAGTATCTGTTACTGAAATTAAAAAATTATTAACGAAACATGGTAATAAACTACTCGAACGCAATATTCGTCATTATTTAGGCTTAGAGAATAATTGGGTTAATCAAGGGATTAAAGAAAGTCTGATTGATACAGAAAAACGCCAAAATTTCTATTTTTACAATAATGGCATTACGATGATTTGCAGTAAATTTCGCCATAATGCTTTACAAAATAAAGATTTTCTTGTCAAAATTGATGATTTACAAATTATTAATGGTGGACAAACGTGCTTGACAATAAAAAATAATTTAGAAAATTTACAACAAGAAGTGTTTATTGATCAGTCTTCATTTGAAAACACTTATGTCTTATTACGCCTTTATGAATTGGATGAAAGTGATGAAGAATTAGTTCATGACATTATTTACGCCACAAATAGTCAAAATCCAGTTGAGTTACGTGATTTAAAATCCAATGATAGCATTCAAAAGAAATTGGTTATGGCGACTAAATCTCTTGATTATACATACAAGCCAAAACGTGATAATACATCTGATGAAATTTCATCACAATTTGCTGCCGAAGCCATTTTAGCGATTTGGCGATGTAAGCCTTATCAACTAAGAATTAATAAGAGTGAGATTTTTGGTCATCAATTTTATAGCGAAATATTTAATGACGAATTGAATGCGGCACAACTGATTATAGCAGTACTCATTTTAAAAATGGTACGCAACAAAACTCATGATTTTAGTCCTTATTCTGAATATTTTATGGCAATGTTAATCGGAAAAGATTTGCTACAAAAATTGAATATCTCTTTAGAACAATTAGAACATCAAAATTTCATACAAGCTAAAGAGACACTAGAGATGTCTTTTTCTGATTTTGTTTTTTCAGCTCAGAACACAATTTCTCTAGCATTGATCAAATTATATGGGAAACCGAAAATATCACTACAACAGTTATCTGCAACTTTTCGCCGCGGTGATTTATTAGAATATCTATAATTTTACTCAATGCTCTTATTTGGATGAAATAACAAATAGACTGCTGGCACAAGTAGCAATGTAATCAATGTGGAGCCTGCTAATCCACCGATTACTG
>DAOVTJ010000221.1 GCA_030633165.1 Thiomargarita sp.
ATAAAATCAACAGCTTAAAAAATTTGTCAAAAATGACACACCCTGACAAAATAGCTGCGATGCGTATATTATCAACGATAATGTCGGTGACAAATGACCCAATATTTATCTATCAACAAATTTTATTATCAAGACAATATGGTAATACAACAGAATCTCCATTAGCCTATGCCGAATATGGACGATTATTATGTGCTAAAGGAGATATTGACACTGGTTATCAATTTGGTCAGCTCGCTTTATCTCTATTAGACAAAACTCAAAGCAAAACACTTTATACTGTTAATGCTTTTATAATGCCATGGAAAAAAAATCTTGGTGAAACATTACCACACCTTTTAGAAGCCTATAAAAAAGGAATAGACACTCAGGATTCCAAGCATGCTACAGATTCTCTTGAAACTTACTTTAGTTTTTCATTTTTTAGAGGAAAAAATTTAGAAGAATTAAAAGGGGATATGTTGGTACATAATGAACTCATTCATACAGGCACCTATAAAATATATCTTCAAATCATTTTTAATTTGGGCGCAAATGTTGAGAATTCATGCGAACTTATGACTGAATCTAATGATCAGACTGTGTTTGCTCATTTATATTTAAATAAACTAATACTTTGTTATCTATTCCAACAATTCACCAAGGCGGTTAAACATGCTCAAAACTTTGAAAAATGTTTAACTAAAATAGGCGCATTGGCAATTATTCCAATCTTTCATTTTTACGATTCTTTGCTACAACTCGCCCTATATCCTGACAGCTCACAATCTGAACAAAAGCGTATTCTCACAAAGGTAAGGTGTAACCAAAGAAAACTGAGAAAATGGGCACTTCATGCGCCAATAAATTATCAACACAAAGTTGATCTCGTTGAAGCGGAGTGTGCTCGCCTATTAGGCAATGATAAAGACGCTAGAGAATATTACGATAAGGCTATTATGACTGACTACCTTAACGAAGAATCTCTCGCTTATGAATTAGCAGGAAGATTTTATCTTGCCCGTGGACAAAAACAACTCGCTCAACATTACCTTAGTAATGCTTATTATAATTATTCACGATGGGGTGCGTTTGCCAAACTTAAAGCATTAGAAAAACAATACTCGAAACAATTACTCAAATACGACACTATTTCTAGTGCTAAAACAATAGATTTTGAAAAAGTGTTGAATGCATCACAAACTCTTGCTATTGAGATTAAACTTAAACCTTTACTAGAGAATTTGATTAAAATTCTTCTCGAACATATTGGTGCACAACGGGCATTTTTCATTTGGGAAAAAAATGAGCGGTGGGTAATTGAAGCACAGGGCATACGAGACGAAATCACAGTATTGCAATCTCTTCCTATCAATTCTCGTGAAAAAAGGGAAAAAGGAGAAACTTTAGTCTCAAGTGCTCTCGTCAACTATGTCGCACGTGCTAAAAAAAGCGTAGTTTTACATGATGCCATCAGAAAAGGCAAATTTACCCATGATCCTTATATTATTAAACATAAAATCCAATCAGTTTTATGTACACCGCTGCTCAGTCGTAACCAACTCTCAGGCATGTTATATTTAGAAAATAACTTAGTGACTGGTGCTTTTACACAGGATAGAGTAGAAGTACTTAACATATTAAGCTCACAAATTATTATTTCTATTGAAAATGCAAAATTCTATGAAGAAATACGCCAAAGTGAGCGCCAGCTAACACAATTTTTAGAAGCAATGCCAGTTGGTGTGAGTATACTCGATGCTACAGGCAAGCCCCACTATGCAAATCGTGTCGCATTACAATTATATGGCAAAAGGAATATGCCCGACATGAGCACCAATCAGATTGCAAGTATTTATCAAATTTATATTGCCTCTAGTATTCAAGAATATCCTTGGGAAAAGATGCCTATTGTGCGAGCGTTAAAGGGTGAATGTAGTAGTGTTGATGATATGGAAATTCACCAAAAAAATAAGATTATCCCACTAGAATCTTGGGGAACACCCATTTTTGATGAAAATGGTAAGATTACACATGCACTCTCCGCCTTTCAAGATATTACTGAAAGAAGATTAGCCGAAATTGAACGGGAAAAATTTACAAAAGAACTATTTCAACTTAATAAAGCGTATGAACGTTTTGTGCCTTATAAATTTTTAAAGCTATTAAACAAGAAAAGTGTTATTGATATCAAATTAGGTGATCATATTGAAAAGGGAATGAGTATTTTGTTTTCAGATATTCGGGGATTTACTTCATTATCTGAAAATATGACTCCCCAAGAAAATTTTAATTTTATCAATTCTTACCTAAGCCAAATGGAACCTATTATTGCCCAACATCATGGGTTTATTGATAAATATATTGGTGATGCGATTATGGCATTATTTTCTAATGCTGATGATGCAGTGCGTTGTTCAATTGCGATGTTAAAACAATTGGTTCAATATAATCAAGGACGTGAAAGGGCGGGCTATGACATTGTCAAAATTGGTATTGGTCTTAATACTGGGAAATTGATGTTAGGTACCGTAGGTGGTAAAAATCGTATGGATGGTACAGTCATTTCCGATGCTGTGAATTTGGCAGCACGTATTGAGGGTATGACAAAAACTTATGGCGTTGAGTTGCTGATTTCAGAAAATACCTACTCACAAATAGCAGCAGCAGAATATGCCATTCGTACCATTGACCGAGTAAAGGTCAAAGGCAAATCAAAAGCGGTGACAGTTTATGAAGTTTTTGATGGTGATGATCCTCAGATAATTAAATTAAAACAGAAAAATTCTGTTTTTTGGACACATGGATTGGCATATTATCACCAACAAGAATTTACTCAAGCGATACAATGCTTCAAGCAAATGTTACGTCTTCATTCTTTGGACACAGCAGCACTAATTTATTTTAAACGGTGCTCAAATTTTCAAAAATATGGTGTACCCGAAGATTGGGATGGTATTGAGGAGTTAAAAAGTAAATGATAGATACCATCATTGCCTTAGCGACTCCCTCTGGACGTGGTGGCATTGGCATTGTCCGAATATCAGGTCCAGATGTCCCAAAAATAGCACACACTTTATTAGGGCAATGTCCAGCCCCCCGTTATGCCATTTTTAGTGATTTTGTCGATAGCACTGGCGAATTATTAGATCAAGGTATTGCCCTCTATTTTCCAGCCCCCCATTCTTTTACTGGAGAGGATGTTTTAGAGCTACAAGGACATGGCGGACCCATCGTGATGGATATCTTACTCAATGCTGTTCTCAAATTAGGCACACGTCTCGCTCGTCCCGGTGAATTTTCAGAAAGAGCTTTTTTAAATGGCAAAATGGATTTAGCCCAAGCCGAAGCAATTGCAGATCTAATTGATAGTGCTTCAACACAAGCAGCACGGTGTGCTTTACGCTCTTTGCAAGGAAAATTTTCTACCCAAATTCATGCTTTAGTAGAACAATTAATTGGGTTACGTCGTTATATAGAGGCTGGTATTGATTTTGTCGATGAAGAAATAGACCTTTTAGCAGAAGGACAAGTAATTGAAAAACTTAACAAATTCATTAAAAATCTGGATAGCATACTAGATAAAGCCCAGCAAGGCTATTTACTCAAAGAAGGGATGCGAATTGTCCTGGTTGGTGAACCAAATGTGGGTAAATCTAGTTTACTTAATTGTTTATCAGGCCGAGAAACTGCTATTGTCACACCAAAGCCTGGTACTACTCGCGATGTGGTGCGTGATCAAATTCAGATTGATGGTCTCCCACTACATATCACTGATACAGCGGGATTACGTGAAACAGATGATATGATTGAACTAGAGGGCATTCGTCGTACTAAACTTGCCATTGAAGAAGCAGATTTGGTGATCTTATTATGTGATGATTGTTACCCCCCGAGCAATTTAATGCTTGATAAATCTCCATTAATTATTCACACACCAATGAAACAAAGTGGATTTCCAGTTGGTATGCAGGTCGGTTTATTATATTTATCCGCGAGCACGGGCCACGGGGCAGCATACTTAAAAAGATAT
>DAOVTJ010000066.1 GCA_030633165.1 Thiomargarita sp.
CGAAGCACCGCTCTGAATTTCCCTCGCGGCGGCTAATGCGGCACGCCGTCCAAATACTAAAATATCCAATAATGAATTACCCATCAAACGATTACGTCCATGAACACCACCAGTTGTTTCTCCTGCCGCATAAAGCCCAGGAACTGTTGTTTGAGAGTGTTCATTTATCGAAATGCCGCCATTTTGATAATGCAAAGTGGGATACACTAACATCGGATATTTTGCGATATCAATTCCAAAACGTTTAAATTGAATATATTTTGCAGGTAATTCTCGCTGAACGGTGCCCTCGCCATGTAACATGTCAATCATGGGAGAGTCGAGCCAAACACCTTGACGACCTGTTGGGGTTGTGATGCCTTTTTCTCGATTTAAACATTCTCGAATAATTGCAGCAGATTCTACATCACGTGGTTCTAAAGGAAAAACAAATTGTTTGCCTTCTGTATTTAATAATTGTCCACCTAAACCACGTACTTTTTCTGTCACCAATAAGCCAACATTTTGCTCTGGAAAGGCTGCGCCTGTTGGATGATATTGTACAGAATCCATAAAACCGAGTTTTGCACCGGCACGATAAGCCATGACAATACCATCACCTGTAGCACCGTAATGGTTGGTACATGCAAAGCCGCGATAATGCAGTCTACCTGTTCCTCCAGTGGCAATCACCGTTGTTTTTGCTTTTATGACTTCAAAAGTGCGTGTTTCCAGATGATTGACAACTGCACCTGCACATCGACCATTTTCATCTAAAAGTAATTCAATGGCTGGGGAAAATGATAAAACCTTAATCTTTTTATCATGATTACGCGCTTCATCTCGTAATACACGCATGATCTCTGCACCTGTCATATCTCCTGCGGAATGCATCCGCTTACGACAAGTTCCACCGCCATGACGAACTTTCATGCGACCATCAGGCAGTTTATCAAACATCATGCCTAAATTTTCTAACCATTCAATAATCATTGGCGCATCATTCGCCATAGCTGCGACTAATTCATGGGTATTTGTAAAATGCCCACCGCCGATCACATCTAAATAATGATAATACGGTGAATCAGGTTCTTGATCTGCGCCCTGAATACCACCTTCTGCCATCACCGTATTAGAATCACCATGACGTAACTTGGTTGTCATGACCACATTTAGTCCTGCTTCTACCGCTGTTAATGCTGCGGCTGTTCCTGCACCGCCTGCGCCAATGACTAAAACATCTGTTTCAAAATCTGGTTGCGATAAATCTGCTTTCACAGATTCTATAAAACTACGAGATTCTAACAAGTCAACCAACTCTTCTGGTAAAATGTCATCCTTATTCGCCCCGATACCCAATGGACGACGCCCTTTACTCGTATAATCCGGGTGGAATTGATCCAAGACTTCTTTACGTTGTGCAAGAGACATTGCGGGATAATCATTACCTGCACGCGCCTCTGCTAGTCGTTCAGGACGACTGGCTTCAACATGTTTAATCAGTGCCAACATTTCTGGCGTATAACCATTCGACATCATTAGCCCTCTTTACAAATGAGATTGATCTTTTGGCATCCATTCACCCGGTTCAGATAAATTAGGTTCACGCTCTCGGGAAACATAAATTTCCTTCAGCTTATCAGTATCCATCTGACCTAATTCCGCTAACATCGCTTCATACCGCCCCTCTCGCACCAGTTTAGCCCTATCTTTTGTGACTTTTGAACGTGGTACCAATTGAGTCGCTGCTAACCGACGTGCTGCCATCGCGACTTTCATTTGGGAAATATTCGCTGGACAACGCACGACACAAAGTCCACACATTATGCAATCAAAGGATTGTTTAGCGCCCTCTAAAATATCACCCCGTTTGAATAGGGCAATATAATTCATGACATCAATTCCCATCGGACAGGTACGCGTACAGGTACCACAAGCAACACATTTGAATATTTCAGGATAAAGTGTTGCAATCCGTTCATCTGGTGGCATTTTCTCCAGATGAAGATCGACATGATCTGCACGATTTGCTGGAAAAAATGGTATTTGTGCCAAATTCATGCCAGGTTGCACTACGGTTTGACAAGCTAAACCTGTATATAAGTTATGATCGCCTTGAATACGATAAAAAGTGCCACAAGCGCCACAAATTCCGCCACGGCAACCACAACCCCGTTTAAATTGATAGCCAGCGTATTCCATTGCCTTAATAATGGTTAAGGTTTCAGGGACTTTATACTCTTGTCCCATGATAGAAATGGAGATAAACCTGGCATCTTTTGGCGGAATTGTCCGATCTCCGACCATAGCAATATTTTCATTTAGCATCGGAAAACTCCTTAAATTTTTTGCAACTTGAGATAAGAGACTTTGGATCAATACAATGGCTTTCAAATTGATGTTGTTCAGTCTCTAAGCCCAGTGCAACCGCCAATAATTGAGTAAAATAAAGTATTGGCATTTCACCCCTTACTGCTTCACTTTGATCCAAATTCGATTGACACAAAGGACATGCTGTCACTATAGTTTGAGCGCCATATTCTGAGGCTTCCTCAAGAATATTATGCGATAATTCCAATACTTTATCGGGATTACGCATTATCAAATAAGCCCCACAACAATCGACTTGTCCTGGAAAGTCAATAACTTGACAGCCCAAAGCATCAAGAAAATCATGCAAAATAACGGGTTCTTCTGGATCATCCAATCCCAATTCCTTTTGTGGTTTTAGTAATAAACAACCATAATAAGGGGCAACTCGAAGATGACTTAAATCCGTTTTTACCATTTTTGACAAATTGTCAAATCCAATAACATCGCGTAAATATTCTAAATAATGAATAACAGTGACATTACCTTTATATTCGCGATTCAAAAATTCATTTAATGTTTTCAACTTTCCAGGTTCTTCCCGAAAAGCAAAATCAGTCCGTTTTAGCGTGTTATAACAGAAAGAGCACAAGGTAATCAGTTTGGCATCAATATCACGTTCTTTACAATGTTGCTCTGTTTCTATTAAAATATTAGTAGGTGCTGTTAATCCCATGAGATTATCTTTAGTCAGGGGAAAAGAGGCACCACAACAATTCCACTTTTCAATTTCATGCATTTCAAACCCGAGGGAACGAGCACAATCCATAGCGGAACGTTCATATCCTAAAGCTTTAGATTTTAAAGTACAACCAGGATAATAGGGCACATGAGTCATATTTTCAGGCATACCAGCTCCTTAGACAAATTTTCTAAAGCCGCTGACAACGGCCTGCTGAGTAGAATGGGCTAGAAATTCTTGACCAAGAGAATTAAGATTTATTTCTGGTTCCATATTATTTAAATGAATCCGCTTGAGCCCTTCGATAATAGCTGCGGGGCTAACATTTTTCGGACACCGCTCTGAACAAGTCAGGCAAGCCATGCAATCCCAAATGGATGCAGAATTGACTGCCTTAGTAAACAAACCTAATTTTAGCAGGTGAATCAGTAAACTTGGAGAGGGATCCATGGACGCAGGACAACCCGCAGTACATTTTCCGCACTGGTAACAGTCAGATATTGTTTCACCTGTGGCGATTTCTAAATCTCTGATTGCTGCTTGGTTGTTTTCAGTATTTATCTGCATTTTTGACCTCAATTCATAAATCTTATTTTCAATCAATATATTATTGTAACATCTAAAAATCAGTAGCTTGAATTGTCATCTTGTTTAAGGGATACGATGAAGATAATTCTGACCAAGAATTTACTAAAATCGTTCATTTTACTTGAGTGATAAATAAAAAGTCAAATGACTTAAATTACCATACATTAAATACAGTTTCTAAGGAAAATGTTTTGACTTCTTCATTATCGCCAGAAATTTGTCCATCACCATTTTGATCAACATAAGTGGTGCGCCAATGTAAGCGCAAATTTAAGTCATCCCCAATTTTGTAGCCAAGATAAGCACCATGAAAAGTTGAGGCTGTTTTCATCTCAAACAATGAATCAACATTGTTTTGTTGATAATAGGCTGCCAAATCGACTAATTTTGGGATAACTTTGGGTTTGATGCTTAGCTGGGCATAAAGGGAATTACTATTATCACTTTCTTCACTATCTTTGGGTTTAAGGCTAGTGTAAGCGGCAAAAAATTCAACAATATTGAAAATATTGATTTTGGCATCAGCATAAACACCATACATCGCTTTAGCTGTTCTTAATTTTTCACGTTTGGTTAAGAGGTCATTACCTGTTGAAGAGACAAATACCCGTTCTAAATCATAACTCTGGTCGAAAAATTCTCCAACAAATTGATCTTGATAGTCTCGATATTCAAATCCCATTTCAAACCAATCGCTGGGACGGAAACGCACACCAGGTGCATAACCATTACCAAAATCTTGAAATTGCGCCCATTGAATATAAATATCTAGTTTTGAAAAAATAGGATAACTGAGATCAAGACCAAATGATCTGATTTCTTCTTTCGCTGTGTGATAACGATCAAGATCTTCCTGTAGCCACTCTTGACCTGGATAATCAACTAAACCATTAACTAATGTGGGATCATTGACTTGATTTGAAAGCGCATTCCAACGAGTTTGTTGTTCTATATCATTGTTATCAGGATAACGATCAAATTCATTAGGTACAAAATCGTTATCATCATCTTTGAGACCTGAAAATAAATTACCATCTTGCACAAAAGTGGCACCTAAACGTAATTTGCCTAAAAAGGCATAACTGGCGCGTAATCCAAGCAATCCAGGTTGATCAAATTCTCTAAAATTGGCTAAAAAGCCTTCTACTTGGATATCTCCAGATTGAATATCAAATTCTAGCCCCACTCTTCGTACATCTGGATATTCCATGGCATTTGAATATCGTTTAACCAAAATCCCATAACCCAAACTAACATTTTCTAAACTACCAGCTCGAACATAAAAGGGGTCACCTTTTTTACCCCAACGAAGATAGTAAATCTTATCAATAATATCCCGAGTTTCATCCCAATCTTGTTCTCGGATATTTCCTTCACTATCAATATAGAAGCTTAAATCTAAACCAATGCCAAGTTTTCCAATTGAAAAATTTGGACGTAAACTAAATTGTTGCCAAATTTGACCATCCATACTCACCGCTCCAATCCCCAAGTTTGTGCTAAATTTTTGGGGTTCGGCGGCAAAAATTGGTGAGATATTTAATAAATATGGCAAACTGACTAAAAGTGAAATCAATTTTTTCATAATACTTGATTAATTTGTTAAGGTATGTGATAATTAAAAATTTAAAATCAACTCTATATAAACATGTCAGAAAATACACAACCGAAAATACTTATAGTTGATGACAGTCAAAATAACCTATTTTCCTTAGAAGCACTTATTACTGAAGAAATTGATGCGCAAATGTTTGAAGCTCTTTCTGGACATGCAGCTTTAGAAATCTTGCAAAAAGAAGCGGTCGATTTGGTTATCCTAGATGTGCAAATGCCCAATTTGGACGGTTTTGAAACAGCTATACAAATTCGCGCACTAGACAATAATAAAGAAACACCAATTATTTTTATAACAGCAGCTTATGATAGTGCAGAATTTAAGGCAAAAGGTTTTTCTATTGAAAAAATGGATTATTTCACTAAACCTTTTGATCCTGAGAAATTAATTAGCGTGATTCAATCACGTCTCAGTTAAATATGAGAGCGGATGAGTTTTTCTTATCCGCTTAATCCATTAAGCTTGCCATTAAAGCATCTTCATCTAAATCATCCTCTTCATCTTCATTCGTCGCCTTAGTCATTGTAAATTCAGCTTTAGGTACTAGCTCCTCTAAAGTTGGTAACAGATTAGAAGCTTCTGGAACAATTTTAGTTTCTTTGGGCGGTGCTTCTGGAACAGTTTCTTTAGGTAGAGCCTCTTGAACAATTTTAGTTTCTTTGTGTGGAGCCTCTGGAATACTGTTAGTTTCTTTGACGGAAACCTCTGAAATATTTGTGGTTTCTGGAGGAAATCGTTCTCTTCCTGGCATCTGTCCTTGAGTTATTCCTAAATATGCTAACCATAAAAGCTTATTTGCTCTTGTCACTTTTGGACCCAGACCATATTTTTTTAAGAATTCTGGATCATTAGTTCGTAAGGCATCTATTATAACAGCGCCAGTAGGTGTTGTTTCACTGACATTGACTTTCAGTTGGAGATAGGAACGTTGGGGGCGTTGTTTACTCTCTTCTGGATGAGCTATTTTTTTTGTTGTAGGCATCTTTTATTTCTCTTCCAACGCACGATATAAATCAATCAAGGTCAATGAAGGTAAATTGACATGTTTTCGTACAATGCTTAAAGCTCTAAATGCCGCATGTTTCCAACATCCTATCGCGGTTGAAACTGCTGGTTTTTCTAAGAAATCAATGCTATTAAACCAAGGAGGGGTAATATTAGGATATTTACCTTCAATATAATCTTTCAATGCTAAACTACCTCCACCAGCACATAATACACCTCCAACAGAATTTGGACATCTGGTATGTACAAAGGTGTAAATATCTCGTGCTGTTAGCGCAAAAGCTCGTTTGAGAAACTGTGCACAATCAATTCTGTATCCTTGAATGACGATAAATTCATTTTCAAGTACAAATTCAATTTGAGAATCAGAAAATTGAATATTTTTTAGCCGTTCATTTTCATGACAGGCTGCTGTTAGCATTACGCGTAAATGTTTGCGTACTAAAAAAAGTCCATGTTGATCTTCTGCGTTGGTATGGTCTAAATCATATTGAATATCACCTTTAGATAGTCTAAAAACACTATAATCTGTGGTATTTCCACCAATATCTAAAACCAAATAATCGGTTTTTGGCATCAAGACCTTCTTTCCGACAGCCTCTCCATCAAATCCAGAATCCCACAAAATTTTATTCCAAACATGCGCTGTTGCTTCTGAAATCGTTGTTATCCCAAATATTTTTGTTTTTCCATCCTTTGTTCCAAAACCTGTGGGGTGTTTGAATTTAGCAGGTTCAATTTCTTCACGACCTTCACGATTTGTAATTATAATCCTTGTATCTGCTATTATCGCTTCTTGTGCGGCATTGATTAAAGATTGATTGCGACACCGGGTACCATCTTTGGTGCTCACTTGGTAATACAAATTTGTAGGGATACTTTGTGTGATAAAGACTTCTTCCCCGCTAAAATGCGCTAAATTAGCGGCGACATGTTGAAACATAGCAGGACGAATGCGTGTGATGCGTTCATTACCTATCGTATTTTCATTTGAAAATGATTCACGACCCACTGTAAAGGTAATTTCTCGTTCTTCATCAGGAAAAACGCTAATTTCAGAATCTTCTGACGCATGTGCACCCAATAGCATTTCAACAGAACTTACACCATAGCCAATATAAGAGCGTTTATTAATAACTTTTACGGCTAAAGCACCATTATCGTCTAATTCTGCATACGCGAGTGCTGTATAAGATGAACCTTGATCAAAACCAAGTGGAAAACCGACATATCGTTTTATGAGTTCTATTTGGTTGGGTAACAATTGCATGCGTTATAAATTCCATTCTGATTGCTTAATGTGTATTTATTTTATTTCTGTTGATGATAAAAGTCAATCACACATCAATTTATGTTTGATAACTGGTAACTGATAACCTATTCAGCCATTGGTAAAGTGAAGGAAAAAGTACTCCCTCGTCCCACTTCACTGTAGACTTCTACAGTGCCGCCACATTTTTCAATCAATAAGCGCACAATGGATAACTTTAAACCATAGCCTTCTTGCATGACTTTTGTGTTGCTAATGTCGAGCAGGGGACTAAATAGTTGGTCTTGTTGATCGATTGTGAGACCAATTCCATTATCACGTACCCAAAATTGAATCATGTTATTATCTTTTGGGGTTGAACCCAATTCTAAGTTTGGTGGTGTTCCACCGTATTTTAAAGCATTAGAGATATAAGTTTCCAATATCTTTTCAATCCAAGGTGAATGAGCCAATACGATAGGCCATGTGTTTGGCATGGTGAGTTTGGCTTTGTATTTCTCAATCAGAGACGCTTGACGATACTGTGCTGTGGCAATAATCTTTGTCATATCCAGTGGTGCCAGCGTTATATCTAGGTTGTGTGTTTGTGCCAATACACTCATGTCGTTGACAAGTTCAACCATTTGACCTCTTGCTTCTTCAATTTCTTGTAAAAATGTCAATGTGTGGTCTTCTAGTTGTTGAGATTTCATTAGCACTTTGGTAAAACCAGCTTGTCTGAGTAAAGGTTTCTTTAAATCACTCACCACAAATTGAGTAAATGCATCCAATTCGCTATTTTTTATCTGTAAATCGCGATTTTGTTGTTCAATAGCCGTTTTTTGTTGTTGAAGAACCCCTTGCAACTTCCTGAGGGTCAAGTGAACATTGAGACGGGCTGATACTTCTTTATACTCAATTGGTTTGGTAATATAATCAACCGCTCCAGCTTTCAAACCTTTGACTTTGTCTTCTACATTGGTCAATGCAGTCATAAAAATTACGGGGATGTCACGGCTGTTTTCGTCAGCTTGTAATTGATGACAGGTTTCAAATCCATCCAACTCAGGCATCATTACATCCAGTAAAATGAGATCAGGTTTATTCTGGCTTACTTGTTTCAAGGCTTCTTTACCATTCACAGCGCGTTGCACAGTATAGTTGTGTTTTTCTAAATAGTGTTGAAGTATGTCTAAATTTGTGGGTTCATCATCTACAATGAGTATTGTGTCTTTTTTAGAAGTCATTTTTTTTCTCTATTTGAGGGGGAAAATATTGATGTGAGAAACTAAAGTGGTTTTTTTTGTTCTGTTAAATAGTTTTAATCCTTCAGGGGCAAAGCCCCTAATTAATATTTTACTTAGATGCTGCACTTGCTTTGCGAATTTCCATTTTACCCACCTTAATTAATTGAACAATTGGAATGCCTGATGGACAAGAAAAAGTGCAAGCGCCGCATTCGACACAATCCATTGCTTTAAACTGTGTCATGTCAGTATACCACCCCGCTTTTGAAAGCCGTGCTAAACGTGACGGATTAAGAAAATGCGGGCATGCTTCAAGGCATCGCCCACAACGAATGCAAGAATATTCTTTAGGTTTACTGGTTTCGGCGGCGGTGAAGGCGAGAATTCCTGAACTTCCTTTTAAAATTGGGACATCAAAGCTGGCAATCGGTAAACCCATCATGGGTCCACCCATAATGACTTCACAAGTGGTGTCTTTTAATCCACCGCAAAATTTTAGTAGCTCGCGCACCGGTGTACCTAGTGGAACAATTAGGTTGGCTGGTTGTTCAACACCAGGACCTGATACGGTGACAATACGTTCAAGCAATGGCATTCCAATATTGAAATAGTCTGCTATTGCTATAATTGTTCCAACATTGTTCACGGTTATGCCAACATCACGTGGTAATTGACCAGCAGGGATTTCGATGTCAAACAGGGATTTTATCAGCATTTTCTCGGCACCTTGCGGATATTTTACGCGCAAGGGAGCAACTTGTATGTGTTCATAGTTGCCCTGTTTGATATGTTTTTGTAAAAGGGCAATGGCATCCGCTTTATTGAGTTCTACACCAATAGTCGCTTGTTCAGCACCAATTTTTTGACGCACGATTTCAATGCCTTGTAACAAGGTATCAGGACGTTCTAGCATCAAGCGGTGATCGTTAGTTAAATAAGGTTCACATTCTGCACCATTAATAATGAGATGTTTGATATGCATACCATCAGGGACTGCATATTTGACATGGCTAGGAAAGGCTGCTCCCCCCATGCCAACAATCCCAGCTTTTTGAACATGAGTAATAAATTCATTGCTGGATAATGCTTTCCAATCAATTGACGGCTTAGTTTCAAGGCGTTGTGTGGCGTAGGGGTCCGCTTCTATTTCTATGGCGGCTTGTAATTTTCCATTAGGGTGACGACGTGGTTCAACGGCTCGTACCCAACCTGTGACGGGACTATGTAGGGTAGTGGAGACAAAAGCACCTGCTTCTGCAATTTGTTGCCCACGTTGTACACGTTCTCCTATTTTTATGGTTGGTTTGGCGGGTGCTCCTAAGTGTTGACCTAAAGGTAATATATAACGTTTGACAAATGGTAGGCGTTGGATGGGTAGATGTTCTGTTTGTTCTGTATGACCCTCTGGATGAACGCCGTGTGCAAAACTCCTATGGAAATTCATTGTATTTTTTTTCCGTTTTATGTTTAATACGTGATGTTCAAGGTTTCCCTCAACACTACTTCAACAGGTTACCGAATTTTTAAAGTGGCTAATCCTATCAAAACCAATACCACTGTGATAATCCAAAATCGTACAATGATGCGAGGTTCCGGCCACCCTTTCAGTTCAAAGTGATGGTGTAAAGGAGCCATTCTAAAAATCCTCCTTTTGGTCATTTTGTAGTAGCCTACTTGCAAAATCACAGAAATGGTTTCCATGACAAATACGCCTCCCATTATCACTAAAACCAATTCTTGTCTGACAATTACGGCTATGATACCTAGTGCTGCCCCTAATGCCAGTGATCCCACATCTCCCATAAAAACTTGAGCAGGATAGGTGTTAAACCAGAGAAAACCGAGACCTGCTCCCACCAAAGACCCACAAAAAACAGCCACTTCTCCAACACCAGCGATATAAGGAATTCCTAGATAAGTCGCAAAATTGATATTTCCTGTGGTATATGCAAAAATACCTAATGCACCACCAACTAAAACGGTGGGCATGATGGCTAATCCATCTAAGCCGTCAGTAAGATTAACTGCATTACTTGTCCCCACAATGACAAAGTAGCTTAATATTACAAATACCCAGGGTGAGAGATCGATGATGAAGTGCTTAAAAAATGGCACGATTAACTGCGTTTCTGCTGGTGTTATGGCTGTATTTACTAATATCAAAGCTGCGCCTGCACCGATTACGGATTGCCAAAAATATTTTTGTTTTGCTGATAATCCATCAGAATTACGTTGTGTGACTTTACGGTAATCATCAATCCACCCGATAGCACCAAATAATAGCGTAACCAGTAAGACTATCCACACAAAACGGTTAGATAAATCTGCCCAAAGTAAGGTACTTATTGCAATAGAGACTAATATCAACGTCCCCCCCATTGTTGGTGTACCTGCTTTACTTAAATGGGATTGTGGACCATCTTCACGCACACTTTGCCCAATTTGATTTTTACGCAAACTACGAATCATCCAAGGACCCATAATTAAAGAAATCAATAGTGCTGTGACAGTTCCCAATATCGTGCGTAATGTGATGTATTGAAAGACGTTAAAACCACCGTAAAACTGGCTGATATATTCATTGAGCCAAAGTAACATATTTAAACATCCTCCCGTAGAGCGTTGACCACTTTTTCCATTTGCATCCCACGTGATCCTTTAATCAATAGGGTCGCATGGGTTGGGTAATGCATTTGTAAAGACTGAACTAAATCATTGTGATGAGTAAAATGTTGGGCACCTGCCCCAAAACTTTCTACAGCATAACGACTCATCTCTCCGATACCCCATAAGCGTTCGACACCAACCTCTCGCGCCAGTTGTCCCGCTTCTTTATGAAATTTTGCGCTTTCTGTGCCTAGTTCGTTCATATCACCAAGAACAAGCCAATAGGGTGCTCGATTTTTATTCAATACTGCTAGGGCGGCTTTGAGTGAAGCAGGATTGGCATTGTAGGTATCATCAATCAGTGTCATACCTTTGATGCCTGCATATCGTTGCAAACGTCCTTTCACAGCTTGCATGTTTTGCAAGCCTTGTTGTATGGCATTTAGTGTGCTATCGCAAGCTAATGCACAAGTA